>DATMXT010000160.1:0-13853 GCA_035561375.1 Terriglobales bacterium
CTGCTAAGTCAATACACGCGCTTTCATCTGCTGCGCCTCTTTTTTGAGGACCTCCCCGCATGGAAAGAAAACTGCCGGCTGGCCGGCACCCGGTCCACTTTGACTCAGTTCGAATACGACCGGCTCTTCAAGGGGACCGACGCCAACATCTACATCCCGCTGTGGGCCTCGGCCTGCATTTCCGGCATGGACATTCTGCTGAATGAAGATACGCTTGCGGTCATCACATTCTACAAGACCCGCGGATATGTGACCGTGGGCATGGACGGAAACCCGTCCGACTTTGTCGGCGAGCAGTTTCGCTTCCTCGAGTATCTCACGCGGTGCGCCCTTTCGGGCGAAGAGGAATTTGCCGGGGATGCGCAGGACTTCATCGACCGGTTCACGCTCGACACCGTGCGCGCCATTGGTAAAGCGCTGAGACTTGCCACCGGCCACCCCGAGGTGCTGGAAGTGCTGCGTCTGGCCGAGGAGACGCTGAGGGGCGCCGGACGGGAAATTCTGCCCAGCGAAGCGCAGCTTGCCGCCTTTGACAGCTGGGGCTGGAAGCGCCGTCCGCCCATCCCGCTTGAAGACGAACGCACTGTCAGCAGCGCCAGCTTCAATGACTGCGGCGGCCGGTGCAAAATGCTCTCCCGGGTGCGGGAGGGCTGCGTGCTCGCCATCGGCCCCGACAGCGGCGCCCCGGTCTATTTTTCCGGCTGCCCGAGAGGGGCCGCCTACCGCCAGACCTTTTTAAACGCCCGCCGCCTGCGGTATCCCATGGAGCGGGTGGGCCGCCGGGGCGAGGGGCTGTTCCGCCGCATCAGCTGGGAGGAGGCGGCGGACAAAGTCGCCGCCGCCATCCGGTGCTCCGAAGCCGAGGGCCCCGGCTCCCGGTATGTCATGGCCGGGGCCGGAGTCGTCTGCCCCATGCGGGGCAGCGACATGCTGCGCCGCCTGCTGGCCTTAAACGGCGGATACCTCGGCTATTACAGCACCTACTCCATCGGCGGGGCACTTGCCGTCCTGCCGCGCATGTTCGGAGAGCTGGTCATCGGCAGCCACGAGGAGGAGATTTTAAACGCCAAGCTGCTGCTGCTCTGGGGCAACAATCTCGTGACCAACCACTTCGGCAGCGCCCAAAAGCGCATGCTCATGGAGGCAAAGCGCAGAGGCACCCGCATCATCGTCGTCGACCCCCGGAGGAGCGACACGGCCGTCGCGGCCGCCGACAAGTGGATTGCCATCCGCCCCGGCACCGACAGCGCCCTGGCCGCCGCCATGTGTTTCGTCATCCGCGAGAAAAAGCTCTGCGACAAGGAGTTTATGGATAAGTTTTGCCTCGGCTTTGACGAAGCGCACATGCCGGAGGGCGTGCCCGCCGGCGAGAGCTTTTTCTCCTATCTCTCGGGGGTCAGGGACGGCGTGGAAAAGACCCCGGCCTGGGCGGAGAAAATCACCGGCGTCCCCGCGGCCGACATCGAGGAGCTGGCGGTGGAATACGCCGGCGCAAAATACGCCCTGCTGCTGCCGGGCCTCGGCCCGCAGCGCACCGTAAACGGCGAGCAGAATTACCGCAGCATCCTGACGCTGGCCTGCATGACCGGCGGCTTCGGCAAGCCCGGCGGCGGGGTCGTCACCTGGACCCGCCCCTCCATCCCGCGGCCGGCCATCACGCCCATCGACAACCCCTACAAGGTCTCCATTGCGGTCTTCCAGTGGTGGCGGGCCCTCGCCTGCCCCGAGACGCTGGACGCCGGCCGCGGCCTTATAGGCGCCCGGAAGCTCGACGCCAAAGTCAGGCTCATCTTCAGCCTCGCCAGCGGCATGCTGCTAAACCAGCATTCCGACATCAACCACACCCTTCAGATTCTGCGCGACTCCGAGCAGGAAAATCTGATCGTGCTCTCCGACCTGTTCATGACGCCAAGCGCCAAGGGCGCCGACCTTGTGCTTCCGGCCCCCTCCTTCTTTGAGACCGACAACCTCTGCGCGCCTTGGGGCGGAGAGGATTATATGCTCTTTAACCACGCCGCAATCCCGCCTCTGTTCGGCTCCCGGCTCGAGCTCGACTGGCTTGTCGAGGTCGCGCGCCGCCTTGGCCTCGAAGAGGCCTTTTGCGCCGGCAACAGGACGCTCGACGACTGGCTGCGGGGCGCGTGGGACAATTTTCGCGCGCTCATGCCGGACGCCCCGGACTACGACGCCTTCAAGGAGAAGTCCATCGCGGCCTTTGAAACCAGGCTGCCCCGAAACGCGTTTCAGGAGAATTTCGACAAGGGCACGCCCTTCAAGACCCCCTCCGGCAAAATTGAAATTTTCATCAAGGAGCTCTACGACCGGCAGCTCCCCGAGGTTCCGGCAATTCCCGCCTATGTCCCGGCCGAAGAGGGGTCGGAGGACCCCTTGCGGGCCGTCTATCCTTTGCAGCTCATCGGCTTTCACAGCAAGCGGCGCTGCCACAGCATCCACGACAAAAACGCCTGGCTCGACGAGCTGGAGCCGCCGCGGCTCTGGCTGCACACGGCGGACGCCGCGGCGCGCGGCATTTCGGACGGGGACGCGGTGGAGGTTTATAACGCCCGCGGGCGGATGCGCATTCCGGCCTTTGTCACCGACCGCATCGCAAGGGGCGTTGTGGCCGCAAGCCCCGGCGCCTGGTACACGCCGGACAAGGAGGGTGTCGAGACCCGCGGGAGCATCAACGTCCTGACCATGTCCCACCGGGCGACGCCCTTAGGCAACGCCAACCCGCAGCACACCAACCTCGTCGAGGTGAAAAAGGCATAATGTGACGGGAACATCTCTCTTTCATCCCCGCAGGCGTGCCGCCCGGCCATGTGCGAATAACACATGGCCGGGCGGCGCTGTTTCATGTAAATAAAAGTCACGCCAATGGGCTTGAACGTGTTATAATCGTGGCGAAAGGGGGGCTCGGCGGTGATTTTCGCAACCGGCGATACGCACGGGGATTTCAGACGATTCGGAAAAAGCGTCTTTTTTGAGCAGCGCGGGATGTCAAAGGCCGACTATGTCGTCGTCTGCGGGGATTTCGGCATCTGGGACGGCGGCGCCAGCGAAAACTACTGGCTTGACTGGCTGGACGCCAAGCCCTTTACGACGCTGTTTGTCACCGGAAACCACTCCAACTATGAGCTTCTGGCCGCCTGCCCCACAGAGCGCTGGCAGGGCGGGAACGTACAGTTCGTCCGCCCCTCCGTCATCCACCTCATGCGCGGGCAGGTTTTCGACATCGGCGGCAAGCGCTTTTTCACGATGGGCGGCGCCTCCTCCCACGACATCGAAGACGGGATTTTAGACCCCGCCGCGCCCGACTTCAAGGCGAGGCGCAGGACCCTCGACGCCAGAGGCGGCATGTACCGCGTCAACCGCGTCTCCTGGTGGAAGGAGGAGCTGCCGAGCGGGGAAGAATACGAGACGGCGCTTGCAAATCTCGAGGCCTGCGGGTGGAGGGTGGACTATGTCGTCACCCACTGCTGTCCCTCCTCCATAGAGGACATCGTGGGGCAGGGCCGCTGCCGGCACGACGCCCTGACCGACTTCTTTGAGGAGCTCAAGGATAAGCTCGACTTTGACCGCTGGCTCTTCGGCCACTACCACGACAACCGTGTCATCGCCGGAAAATATATTTTGCTGTACGAGCAGATCGTGGAGCTGAAATAAGGACTTTAACGTCTATTATAGTGAAACGACGAAGGAAAAAAGGGGGCAACCCATGAACCGCATTCTTCTTGTCGAAGACGACCTGAGCCTCATTGAAGGGCTGGCGTTTTCACTACAAAAAAACGGCTTTGCCGTCACGGTCTGCCGGACGGTGGAAGCCTCCCTTGCAGCGCTGTCAAAGCAGGTTTTTGACCTGCTGCTGCTCGACCTGACGCTGCCCGACGGAAGCGGGTTCGAGCTCTGCCGGGCGGCGCGGCAGACGTCCGGCGTGCCCATCATCTTCCTGACGGCCTCCGACGAGGAGGTCAACGTCGTCATGGGGCTCGACATGGGCGGGGACGACTACATCACGAAGCCCTTCCGGCTCAACGAGCTGCTCTCGAGAATCAATGCGCTCCTGCGCCGGGCCGGCATGTCGGACAGTCCGGTGCGGGACCTCTGCTCAAACGGGATCACCGTGCGCCCCGGCGAGGGACGGGCGCTCAAAAACGGCGCCGCGCTCGAATTGACGGCCGCCGAATACCGCCTGCTCTGCCTTTTTATGCAAAATCCGAGCGCCACTTTGACCCGCGAGGTCATTTTGGACCGGCTGTGGGACGGGAGCGGCAGCTTTGTCGACGACAACACCCTGTCGGTCTACGTGCGGCGCCTGCGAAGCAAAATTGAGGACGACCCCGAAAATCCCCGGTACTTATTGACGGCAAGGGGCGTGGGCTACAAATGGAACGTGCTCAAGTGACGGCGGCAGACAGGACCGTTCGCCGCGGGGCCGCGGCAATCGCGCTGCTCCTGCTCGCCATGGCGATTGCGGGACTCTATTCCGTCTGCGCCATGGCACAGGACTATAAGGCCGCCATGATTGCCCACGACTGCGCCGTCGCGGGGGCGCTGTCTGCCACAGGCGTCGAAAAGGGGCAGATCGCGGCGGCCTTCGTCTTGGAAAAGACGGCGGCCGACACCGAGGCGGGGCGCGCCCTGCTTGCGGGGGCGGGGTACGGCAGCGAAACGCAGACAGCGCTCTTGCCCCTTGTGGCGGATCTTCGTAAAAAATACGCCTTTGCCACCCTTGCCCTCTCGGCGCTTTTTTCCTTTGCCGTCCTCGCCGTCATCCGCCGGCACCTAACCCTGCGCGACCGGCAGTATCAGGCTGCCGCCGCGGCGCTTTCGCGCTTTATGGGCGGGGATACCGCCGTCCGGCTTCCGGACTGCGGCGAGGGCAGCCTATCGGCCCTCTTTTCCGCGGTCAACGCGATGGCGACCTCCCTGACCGCCCATATCGAAAAGGAAAAGCGGGACCGGGCGTTTTTAAAGGAGACGATCTCCGACATCTCGCACCAGCTCAAAACCCCGCTTTCGGCGCTCTCCATGTATAACGAGATCATTGCGGAGGAGCGGGCCGACGGCGCGGTGGTAATGAGCTTTGCGGAGAAAAGCCGCCGCGAGCTTGACCGGATGGAGGCGCTCATTCAAAACCTCATGAAGCTCGCCCGGCTCGACGCCGGAACCATTGAACTCGATAAGACCCTCCGCCCGCTTAGGCCCTTTCTGGAAAAGTGCGCCGCGGCCTTTGCCACCCGCGCCGGGCGCGAAGGCAAGCGGATCCGGCTCACGGGGGACGAGGCCGTCACGCTCTCTCTGGACGAGACCTGGCTTGGCGAGGCTGTCGACAACCTCCTCAAAAACGCGCTCGACCACACGAAGTCCGGGGACACGATCGAAGTCTCCTGCGGCGGGACCGCGGTCACGGCGGAAATCGTCATCAGCGACGACGGGGAGGGAATTCACCCCGAGGACATCCACCACATTTTCAAGCGGTTTTACCGCAGCCGGTTCTCCAAGGACCGGCAGGGGGTCGGCATCGGGCTTTCGATCGCCAAGGCCATTGTCGAAAAGCACGGGGGCGCCGTCACCGTACGAAGCGAGCTGGGGCAGGGCGCCCGGTTTTGCCTGACTTTTCCGAAGCTTACAAAACTGTAAGCTGAAATTCACCCCATCGTAAGGCGGGCCTGCTACAATCGTCACATCAAACACTTGTGAGGTGCGGCCATTTGGATATTCTGGAAGTTCGGGATCTGTGCAAGACATACGGCGCGGGGGATACGCTGGTCGAGGCTTTGAAAAACGTCTCCTTCACCGTCGCAAAAGGGCAGTTCGTCTCGGTGATCGGCCCCTCCGGCTCGGGGAAAAGCACGCTGCTCAACATGATCGGGGCGCTCGACTACCCGACATCGGGCAAGGTTGTGATCGACGGCAGAGACATCGCCGCAATGACCGAGGAGGAGCTCTCGGTCTTCCGCCGGCGCAGCATCGGGTTTGTGTTTCAGGCCTATAACCTCGTGCCGGAGCTCAATGTGGAGGAGAACATCACGCTCCCGCTTTTGCTCGACTACAAGAAGCCGGACCGGCAGTATATCGACGAGCTGCTCGGCATTCTGGGGCTCGCCGACCGCAGGCACCACCTTCCGAATCAGCTGTCCGGCGGACAGCAGCAGCGGGTCGCCATCGGGCGCGCCCTTGCGGCGCGGCCCGCCATCATTCTGGCCGACGAGCCGACCGGAAACCTCGACAGCAAAAACAGCCGTGACGTCATCAATTTGCTGAAGCTGTCGGTCGAGCGGTACAGTCAGACTCTGATCATGATCACCCACAATCAGGATTACGCCGCCTTTGCCGACCGCGTGTTTCAGGTCGAGGACGGCATCGTGTCGGAGCTCGGAGGCAGGGCATAATGAACAGCTACCTTGCCCTCTCCAAACAAAGCCTTCTGGCCCACAAAAAAAGGACCCGGCTGTCCATGCTCAGCATCGCCCTGTCGGTGGCGCTCGTCGTCGGCATTTTCTCCATGATGGACGTCTTTTTGCGGTTTGAAAAACAGCAGGTCATCCACGATTTCGGAAATTACCACATCCTGATCAAAGACCCGACCGGCCCGGAGACTGCGGGCGTTTCAAACAGGATCGACGTTGAAAACGCCGGCATCTGGACCGACTTCGGGGGCGGCGACATCGGTGAAAGCCGGTGCTCCATCATCGCTCTGGACGAGAATTTCGCCCCCAACATGGGCATGGCCCTTACGGAAGGGAGCTATCCGAAAGCCGCGGACGAGCTGATGCTCGAGCGCTGGGGCGCGGATAAGCTTGGCGTCCGTGTGGGCGACAGCGTCACTTTGACCTTTGAGGACGGCGCAAGCCGCTCCTTTGCGGTCACCGGGATCATCTCGGACTACGCGAGCACCAAGGCGTCGGACGAGCTCGGCGTCATCATCTCGGTGAAAGCGGCCGAAAACATCTCCCCCAAAAGGGCCCGGTATCTCTTAGTCGAGTTCAAGGACCGGGCCGACATCCCGAAAGCCGAGGCCGAGCTCAAAGAGGCCCTGAAAATCCCCGAGTCCCGCATCGGCCGCAACGAGCGGCTGCTCGCCGTCATCGGGCAGAGCGGCCACAGCGCCGCGATCGGGTTTTATCAGGTGGGGACGATCCTGTCGGCCATCGTGCTGACGGCCGGAATCGTCATGATCTACAACACCTTCAACATCTCGGTGGTGGAGCGAATTCGCGCGTTCGGGCTTCTGCGCTGCGTCGGGGCGTCGAAATCCCAGATCAGGCGCATCGTCAGGCAGGAGGGGTTCCTGCTGCTGCGGTGGGCGCTTTTGCCCGGCATCCTGCTCGGCATGGCCGCAACGCTGTTTTGCAGCGCGCTGCTGAAGTATTTCAACGGGTACATTTTCGCAGGGATTCCCCTCTTCACGCTGAGCCCCGCCGGAATTCTTGCCGGAACCGCCGTCGGCGGGCTGACCGTCTTTTTCGCCACGCTGCTGCCGGCAAAAAAAGCGTCGGGCGTGTCGCCCGTCAACGCGCTGACCGGAAACAGCGAAATCCGGCTCAGGAAGGCGAGGGCGCGGGGCCGGCTGACAAGGGCGCTGCCCGCCGAGACGGCCATGGGGATCGAGAACGCCTTTGCGAGGAAAAAGACGCTGTTGCTGATGTCGGCCTCCATCGCCCTGAGCATCGTCATGTTTCTGGGGTTTGGTGTATTTGTCAATTTCCTCTACTCAAACATGAAGACCTCAAAGCCCTATACGCCGGACGTCTCGCTGACGGCGGACGGCAGGCTCCCCGAGGAGCTGTCCGGGCAGCTCTCGCAGCTTTCGGGCGTGAAAAACGTCTTTGGCCGGATGTTCTCCCATGTGGACGCGGCCTTTGACGCCTCCCGCCTCACGGAGTATTACCGGCAGACGGCCGGCGGCGTCACGGTGAACGCCGACGGCAGCTTTATCCCGCCGGAAAAGTCGTGGCTCATCTCCTATGACAAAGCCCAACTGAGGTGGGCAAAGCCCGAACTTCTCGAGGGCACCCTCTCCGAGGAAGCGCTGAACAGCGGCGACGGCATCGTCGCCGTCTACTACAACATCCGCCAGGGGATTTCCGCCGTCACGGCCGAGCTTCATGTCGGCGACCTTGTGACGCTCGGCACCGTCTCGGGCCCCCGGACGTTCAAGGTCATGGCGGTTGTCAGGACC
This sequence comes from Terriglobales bacterium, assembly GCA_035561375.1. Classification (GTDB taxonomy): domain Bacteria; phylum Bacillota; class Clostridia; order Oscillospirales; family Feifaniaceae; genus DATMXT01. Next base: position 8,186 of record DATMXT010000160.1, read on the forward strand.
GTGCCCTTTTCGGACAGCGAACTGAACCTTGCGACGTTTATTGCGACCGAGCAGGTCTTTTCCAGAATCACCGGGGAGCATGCCTACAAAATCATCGACGTCCAGCTCGAAAAGCGGAGTTCGGAAGAGACGATCTCCCAAATCAAGCGCCTGCTCGGACAGGATGTCGGCTTTTTCGATTTGCGGCAGAAAAACCGGGAGATCACCCAGACCTTTCTCACGATGGCCGTATTTGTCTACGGGTTTGTCGCGGTCATCGCGCTGATCAGCATCCTCAACATCGTCAACACGATGAACACCAGCGTGGCCTCAAAAATGAAGTATCTGGGCGTCCTGCGGGCGGTCGGGATGTCGGGGAGGCAGCTCGGAAAAATGGTGGCGGCCGAGGCGCTGGTCTACTGCGCGACGGGCTGTGTCGCGGGGTGTGTCCTCGGGGTGCGGCTGCAGCTGCTGCTCATCGACGATTTTTTGACAGCCGTCAAAATCAACTGGAGTTTCCCCTATATTCAGATCGTCTCCATCTTTGCGGCGGCCATCCTGATCACGCTGCTGTCGGTGGCGGGCCCCTTGAAAAAGGTCCGGGCGCAGGGAATTTCGCAGACCATCGGAACTTTACAGTGAGCAGTAAACTGAACCTTTAGCCAAAACCGGCGCCGAAAGGGCGCCGGTTTTGGCCTGCGGAACATTCCTTCGCCGCAAACCGTCAACACACCGAAACAATTCTGACCTTTTGAGGTGTCTGCAATGAAAATCATCCGAATCACAGCCCTGCTTCTGGCCGCCTTTATGCTGGCGGCCGTACCGCTGTCCGTCTTCGCGCAGCCCGTGTCCGACTCTAAAGACGGCTACACCGACATCGCCGGCAAGTGGTTTGAGGAGGCCGCCCGGCAATTCGGATACGCCGAAATTTTCTCGGACGGCAGCGGGAAATTCAGCCCGGACAGCAAGCTCACCCGCATGGAGTTCGCCCGGCTGCTGCACAAAGCGCTTTCCATCCGCATCAACTACTTCGCGGCCCCCGACATTTCAGGCTCCTTTGACGACATGACAAACGCCGACGCCGGCGCGGGCGAGCTCATCGACCTTGTCACCACCGGAATTGTCGAGGCGGGCGGCGCATTCGAGCCCGCCGCCCCGCTCACCCGCGAGACGATGGTCCACTGGGTCATGCGGGCCTTCGAGTACAAGACGGGGGGCCAGTACGCCATTCCCTACATCTACCCGTTGCCGTTTGACGACGACGCCGACATCACGGAGGCCTACAAGTCTGAAATCCGCACCGCCGTCGTGCTGCATTTTATCGGCGGCAGGGGCGGCAATATGCTCTTCCCGAAAGACGGCGCAACGCGGGCCGAGGCCGTCACCGTCGTCTCGAGGCTGATGGCGGCGCTCGAAAACTTTCAGCTCGGCGTTGAGGTGAAGGCCGCCGCCCGGCTGGACGAAAACGGCGCGCTGACCATGTCGCTCACGCTGCGCAACCACACGGAGAAACCGGTCGTCATCCACCACACGAGCGGGCAGAAGTACGACTTCCAGCTCTTTGACGCCGAGGGCAAAAACCTCTATACCTGGTCCGCCGACAAGATGTTTATCATGGCCCTGACTGTGACGGAGCTGGCCCCGGGCGAGGAGCTCGTATTCTCCGACGTCCTTGACAGCGAGGCTTTTCCCGCGGTCAAAGAGGCCGTATCGATGATAGCCTATCTCACCGGCACGTCGGACGACTTTGCGGTTGACCGGACGGGCTACGCGGCCCAAATCGGGAAATAATAAGAGCCGCACGCCCGGTATGAGGCAAATTTTCTATCTGTGGAGGGAATATATGGAGCGGTATGAATACAAGACTCTGTTTACCGACGCGGAGGGGTTTCTGGGCGGAAAGGTCGACGAGACGCAGTTCCAGTGCGATTTAAACGAGCTCGGGAGCCAGGGGTGGGAGCTTGTGAGCACGGTCGCCTCCGCCCAGAGCTACGGCAGCACCCGGTGGATTATCTCGATTTTCAAGCGCAAAATCCTGTAACTTTCGCGCAAAATGGTTGTAACAAAAAGAAACGGGGACGTAACTGCGCAATAAAACGAGTATTCCGTGATGCGGCGGGCGGGACGAAAAATGCCGATGCGCAAAAAACGAACAATATCCCGACGCGGGCGGGACGAAAAATGCCGATGTGAAAAAGTGAACACTATCCTGACGTGGGCGGGACGAAAAATGCCGATGCGCAATAAAGCAGCCGTCTCCTGATATGGCGGGCGAAACGAAAATGTTGACGCACCTGTGAAACGGGCCTCCGGCGAGGCGGCGAAATGAAATGCGCCGGGCGCCGCTATAAAACGGCCGCCGCTGTCCACACTATGGGATGGAGGCGGTCGTATGCATCACATCACATGGCTTGGTGAGCAGCGCGGTTTTCACATCCTTGAGCGGCTGACGGGCGAGGAGCGCCCGAAAGAGGGGCTGCTCATTTTGGCCGGCGGGGAATATCCGCGGCGGCTTCGCCGCGCGCCCCGCATGGCCATTTTCGAGGGGGGCGACAGCGCGGCCCAGCTCCTTGTGAGCGGCACCGGCGCCGTGGCCGTCACGGTCGGCATGAGCGGGCGGGACAGCGTGACCTTTTCCTCGGTGGACCCCGACCGATGCGTGCTGTGCGTCTGCCGGGAGTTTCCGACCCTTCAGGGGGGCGTCGTTTCAGAGCAGGAGATTGCGCTGCGCTGCGCGACGCCGGGACTGCCGGAGCTGCTGGCCTGCACGGCGGCGCTGGCCCTCGGACTTGACATTGCGGAGCGGGACATCGTCTGACCGTTTTTTGCATAAAATTTAACCAGCAAAACCGAAGGGGAGGCCGGAGCCTTAAAAATCTTCCGGCAATCCCCTTTTATTTTGCCTGAAAATATGATACAATTTATGCAGAAAACCTTGCATTTGCCGATATAGCCGATATATAAGAACAGGGGAAGGGGGATGTGACATGGACAAACTCGAAGCGCTGTGGAGATCGATTTCCACCGGACTTGCGGTGCAGTTTTCAGGCTTTGGCATTTCCGACCTGCTCGACATCCTCATCGTCGCCTACATCATTTACAAGGTCATCGACTTCATTCGGGAATCGCGGGCGGCCCAGCTCATCAAGGGCGTGCTGCTGCTGATTGTCATTATGCAGATAAGCGACCTTTTCAACATGGACACCACGAACTTCCTGCTGCGCAACACGCTTCAGGTGGGCGTTCTGGCCGTCGTCGTGCTCTTTCAGCCCGAGCTTCGCCGGGCCCTGGAGCAGGTCGGCCGCAGCCGCATCGGGCTTGACTTTGTCAGCGACTCCTCCTCGTCCGACGCCGAGCGCCGCCGCGTCATCGACGAGGTCTGCATCGCCTGCGACCACCTGTCGCAGGCCAAGACCGGCGCCCTCATCGTCTTTGAGCGAATGACCAACCTCACCGACGTCATGCAGAGCGGCGTGCGCCTCGACGCCGTCGTGACCAAGGAGCTGCTCGAATCCATTTTCTACGAGGGCAATCCGCTGCACGACGGCGCCGTGTTTATTTCGAAAAACAGGATAACGGCGGCCGCCTGCCTTTTGCCGCTGACGGCCAACCGCAACCTGAGCAAGGAGCTCGGCACCCGCCACCGCGCCGCCATCGGCATGAGCGAGAACTCGGACGCACTTGTCGTCGTCGTCTCGGAGGAGACCGGCAAAATTTCGGTCGTGACCGACGGGCACATCCGCCGCGGCTACCAGCTTGAGAGCCTGCGGGACGCCCTGATTGACACTTTCCTGCAAAAGGAGGAGGACCGGCCCTCCATGCTCGGCCGCTTTTTCAAAAAAGGGGGTGCGGGGTCAAAATGAAGGACAAACTGATTGACAACCCGAGCGCCCTGAAAGCCGCCTCCCTCGTGCTGGCCATCCTGCTGTGGTTTTACATGGGCATCCAAAACCCCGAGACCGAAGTGACTTACCGCGGCGTGCCGGTCAAGACCGTCATGCAAAACGCCCAGCTTGAAAACGGCGTTTCGGCCATCGGCACCGGCAGCGAGACCGTGGACATCACGCTGCGCGGCAATAAGAGCGTGCTCAGCCGCATTGCGGCCGAGGATATCTACGCCACCATTGAGGTCGACGCCTCGCTCTCCCCCGGCGTCTACTACCTGCCCATCAACGTCACCCTGCCGCTTGAGGACGCCGTGATCACCGGCAAATATCCGGCCGGCTACGACGTGCGGGTCGACCGCATGGTCTCGACCGTCCTTCCGGTGCGGGCCGAGGTCACTTACGGCATTGACACCGACACCTACATCGTGGACGAGGCGACCGTAAAGCCCGACACCATGGAGGTGCGGGGTCCCGAGGCCGACATCGCCATCCTCAAGGAGGCGGTGGTCAAGCTCAACGTCACTGAGGGAAATCTGATGGAGGAGCGCATCAACCTGCCGGTGGCCATTTACGACACGACGGGCGCGGCGGCCGATTCGACCTACCTTGAGACGACGGTGCGCTCGGCCGCGGTCTACCCCCACATTTCGGTGCGCCGCACGCTGCCGGTCACGGTTGACATCCTGAGCCTGCCCGAGGGGTGGCTTTCAAACGAATTCTCCTATTCCGTCTCCCCCTCCACCATTGAAATCAAGGTGCCGGTGCTCGAATCGAGCTCCATGACCGAGTATTCGGCCGGCCAGATTGACATTAAGAACTACCACGCGTCGGGCGCGGTGACGCTGCCCATCGCCCCGGAGTATTTGCAGCCGGGCGACGCGAGCGAAGTCACGGTGACCCTCACTTTCGGCGAGCTCGCCTCCGGCAGCTTTGAACTGGCGGAGCTCGAATACGACCATGTGCCACAGGAATCTTTTGTGCTGCTCTCGGCCCTGCCGCTTGAAGTGTCAGTGCGGGGTACGCCCGAAACCATGGCGGAATACGACGGGAGCAAGCTGCGCGGCATTGTGGACCTGTCTTCGGCCGTGCCCGGCGCAACCCTTGATTTGCCGGTGCGCATTGTGACCGGCGACCAGGAGGTCGGGGCTCTGGGCAGCGTACAGGTGACGGTCCGGGTCGGAGAGAATAACGGATAGCCTATGGACGGCATTAAAATGAACAGCCTAATTGTTGGACAAATCACGCTCTCGCCCGGCACACCGGAGCAAACTGCGGCGGCCATTGCACTGCGTAAAGTGGGGCTCTCCCCCGCGCAGGCGACGGCCGCCGTCTGCCGCCGTTCGGTGGACGCCAGAAAGCCCGAGCGAATAAAAATGGTCTACTCGGTGAGAATCACCCCGTATAAAGATGAAGCCGCGGCAATTCTCTCCCGCGTGACCGACCAGAAGAACATCCGGCTTTTGACCGAGTCCCCCTCCCCGCCCCTTGCGCGGGGAAATGAGATTCTCGCCCACCGGCCGGTCGTGACCGGCTTTGGGCCGGCCGGAATTTTCGCGGCGCTGCTCCTGGCGCGGGCCGGCATGCGCCCCTTGGTGCTGGAGCGGGGGCCCGACATGGACAGGCGGGCGGATGCCTGCGCCCGGTTTTGGCAGTCGGGCGAGCTTGACCCCGAGGCCAACGTCCAGTTTGGCGAGGGGGGCGCCGGCTCCTTTTCGGACGGCAAGCTTGTGAGCCGCATCGGAGACCACCGGTGCCGCACGGTGCTTGAGACCTTTGCCGCCCACGGGGCCTCCCCCGATATC
>DATMXT010000161.1:0-2168 GCA_035561375.1 Terriglobales bacterium
ATAATGAATTTGCCTGACGGGAGGGCTTTCCGACCGTGCGGCTTACAAATTGCAACCGTACTTTCCCCGAGGGTGCGTCCCGGGGGGCGAGGCATAGCGTCGTATCACAAATGCGGCTTTATTGTCCTGCGCCCGAAGGCGCAGGACTTTTTCATGCGAAGGAGCCTTCTATGAAGCGAATCGCCATCTACGGCAAGGGCGGAATCGGCAAGTCGACCGTCACTTCAAATGTCGCGGCGGCCCTTGCCGCGGACGGGCTTACCGTCATGCAGGTCGGCTGCGACCCCAAGGCCGACTCGACGCTTTTACATACGAACGGGGTCCCCGCCCCGACCATTCTCTCCCTGATTCGAGACGGAAATTTCTCGCTGGGCAGGGCCGTGCGGCGCGGTGAAGACGGGGTGCTCTGCGCCGAGTGCGGCGGGCCGCCGCCCGGCACCGGCTGCGCGGGGCGGGGCGTCGTGGCCGCCTTTGAAGCCCTCGCCGGTGCCAAGGCCTTTGAAATTTACAGGCCCGACGTCGTGCTCTACGACGTGCTGGGCGACGTCGTCTGCGGCGGATTTGCCATGCCGCTGCGGGGCGGCTACGCAAAGGACGTCTTCATTGTGACCTCGGGCGAGAAGATGTCGCTCTACGCCGCCGCCAACATCTCGCTGGCCCTGGCCTCCTTCAAGGGCCGCGGCTACGCAACGCTGTCGGGCTTTATCGGCAACCGGCGGGACGTCGAGGGCGAGGCGGCGGCCATTGCCGCCCTTGCGGCCGAGGCCGGCGCCCCCGTCGTCGCGATGCTGGCCCGCGACCCCCTCATCGCGGCGGCCGACGCCGCGGGGACGACCGCCCTGCGCATGGCGCCGGAGAGCCCCGCCGCCGCCTTGTTTTTCGACCTCGCAAAAAAGCTCATGGAGGTCTCGACGGATGCCTGACACCCTGAAACTGTTCTCCCCGGCGGGGGGCTCCTGGAACCTTGCCCACATCTGCACGCTGCTGCCGGAGTCCCTCTCCCTCTTTGCGACGCCGGCGGGCTGCGGCAGGGTCATCATGATGTCGGCCGCCGAGAGAGGGCTCTTAGGCAGGTTTGCCCACCTCGGGCTCACCCGGCAGCAGCTTTTGATGGGCGAGACCGAACAGGCGATTATAGAGGGCGCAACAGAGCTGCTGGACGGCCTGCCCGCCCTTCCCCCAGCCGTCATGCTCTTCACGAGCTGCGTCGACAATTTCGTCGCAAGCGACCACACGGTCTACCTCTCGGCCCTGCGGGCGCGCTACCCGGCCGTCGCCTTTCTCGACTGCGCGATGGACCCCATCAACCGCGAGACCGCCATGCCCCCGGTCGCGCGCATGCAGTTTGCACTCTCCTCCCTCTGGAAGAGGACGAAGGGGGAAAAAGCCGTCAATTTCTTCGGCTGCTTCATGCCGCCGGGTTCCGATGACCCCCTCCCGCGCCATCTTCAAGCCCACGGCTACGAAGTGCGGCACCTCGCCTACTGCAAGACCTTTTCGCAGCATGTCGCCATGGGGGAGAGCGCCCTCAATCTTGTCACCCACCCCACCGCGCTGCCGGCTGCAAAGGCGCTCGGCATGCCCTACGTCTACATGCCGGTCTGCTATGACGACGCCGAGCTTGCCGCCCAGTACGGGGCGGTCTGCGAGGCGCTTGACATCCCCCTCCCCGCCCTCGAAAAGCCGGACTTTTCGCCCCTCGCCGGCCGGCGCGTCGTCATCGACGACGGGGCGACCTGGCGGCCCTTTTCGCTGGCAAAGCGGCTTTTGTCTGAAGGGGTGACCGTCACCCGCATCTTCGCCGACGCCCCTATGCCGCTTGAGCGGGCGGCGGCCGACAGCCTCGCGGGCCTTGCCCAAATCGTGCCGAACACGCCGCAGGCTATGGCCGACATGTCCCGCTTTGCCGACCCCGCAGCCCTCGCCATAGGCTGCCACGCCGCCTACATGGCGGACACAAATTGCTATCTGCCTCTCATCGCCCTCGGCGGTGACGGCAGGCTGCCGCAACTCGCAAAACAGCTCGCACAGGCGGCCGCCGCCCCAAAGCCCCCGGCCGGGCGCTTTGACCTTGCGAGGGGGTGCTGCCTGTGAGCGTGCTGTCGCGCTTTCTCCCGCCCCTTGCCCCGGACCTCGGCGGCGCCTGCTCGCTCTTAGCCCCGATGGGC
>DATMXT010000162.1:0-5869 GCA_035561375.1 Terriglobales bacterium
CGCTCAGCACGCGCAGGGCCTGCGCCTTGTCGTAGCAGAGCTGCGGCTCGACGAGGGCCGCGCCGTACCCGGCCTCATAGTTTAAAGGCTCGCCGTTGCAGTCGTAGACAAGGCCCGTGCGCTGCGCAAGCGACACCGAGACGTGCTGCTGCCGGATGGCGGCCTCGGCCAGCGTCTCCCCCTGGCTGACCGAGAGCGACCACAGCCGCAGCACGAGCAAGGCGAATATGCAGATGATGGCGAGGAATATGCCGATGAGGCGGCGCAGGCGCATAGTAAAACTCCCTTCTAAGGCTATTATTGCCATAGAAGGGAGTGATTATATCAGAAATTTTGGGGAACCGCCCGTCACCTTGCCTAAACGCTACTGCGAGACCGTGCCGGTTCCGCGGGAGGAGTTTGCCTTGCGGATGGCGGCCTCGTGCTCGGCGAGGGTCTTGGAGAAGATGTGCTCGCCCGAAGAAGCGACCACAAAGTAGTAGTAGTCGGTGTCGGCGGGGTAGAGGGCGGCCTGAATGGAGGCAAAGCCGGGGGAGGCGATGGGACCTACCGGCAGTCCCGGGTGGATATAGGTGTTGTAGGGGCTGTCGATTTTGATGTCGTCGTAGGTCAGCACCTCCTTGCGCTCCTTGAGGACATACTGCACGGTGGCGCAGGACTGCAAGAGCGTCATGCTCTTGCTGTTTATGCGGTTGTGGAAGACCGAGGAGACGACGTCGCGGTCCGAGTCGCCGACCGCCTCCCGCTCAATGATGGAGGCGAGGGTCACGACCTCGTCAATCGACAGGTCGAGCTCCTTGGCTCTCGCCGTGAACTCGTCCGACCACTTGGCGTCGAAGTTGTCGAGGAATTTCTTGACGACGGTGTCGGCCGGCGAGTCGGTGAAAAACTCGTAGGTGTCGGGGAAGAGGTAACCCTCCAGCCGGTTTTCGCGCTCGGGGACATCGGCCAAAAAGGCGTAGTCGTAGCTGTGGGTGTTGACGGCGTCCCACAGCTCGGAAGCCTCACAGACCCCGGCCTCGTCGAGGGCCGCAATGATTTCGCGCAGCTCCTTGCCCTCGGGGATTGTCACCCGCACCGTCTCCTGGAAAGTGGCGGTCTTCTGGAGGCTCGAGACGATTTCAAGGTAGTCCATATTGGTGTTGAGCTCGTAGGTGCCGTACTGGAAGGAGGCGGCGTTGCCGGTCACTTTCGTGAAGACGTTGAAGGCCCACCGGTATTTGATGACGCCGGCTGACTTAAGTTTTTTCGAGATGGACTTGAGCCCCGAGCCCCGTTCAATCGTGACCGTGAGGGCGCTGTCCGGCTTGACGAGGGCTAAAGCGTCGTTTGCCACCCGCATGCCGTAGAGCGCCAGAAGGAGGGACGAGCCGATCACGAACACCGCGTACAGGAATGTCCGGTTGAACTGCTGCCGGTCCCGCTTTTTGGCGCTGACCTTATTCTTTTGCGGCCCTCCGGTCGTCACTCTGTCGAACCTCTGGGTATCTCCGCTGCGTTCGTTCATCTTGTTTTCGAACCCTTTCGTTTTAAGTAACACTTTTTCTCATCCGGCATAGGATATAGCACATTGCTTGAGCGAGGTGAATCTACAATGTGTTTCGGCAATTTCTTTGACAATGACTGCCTGTGCTGGATCATCATCATCGTCCTGATCCTGTGCTGCTGCTGCGGCGATGACTAATTAGCGCAAAGGCCAGTGCCCCGAAGTCCCGAAAGACTTCGGGGCTTGGTGTTATTTTGGCCAGTCTGCGCCGTAAACAAACCCCCGCTCGGTCAAAACCGCGTCGACCGGGATGTCGAACGCCTCGCGGGGCAGCGCATCCACTATGCATCTATCATAGACGATGGTCACGGTGCGAAGGTTCCGTTTCGAAAGATACCGGTCGTAATACCCGCCGCCAAACCCTAAGCGATAACCCTCTCTGTCGCAGGCGAGGGCCGGCACGACGCACAGCGTGCCGTCAAAGTCAAAGTCGGGGGGCAGCGGCATTTTGGAGACAGGCTCCATGATGCCAAAGGCCCCCGGCGCAAGGTCGGCGCGGGAGGAGACCAGAAAAAACTCCATGTCCTTGTCCTTGATGCGGGGGAGATAGAGCTTTTTGCCAGCGTTTAGCGCCGCGTCGATGAGGGACTTGGTCGAGACCTCGCGGTAGGTGGCGTTGAAGAGCAGCAGGTTCCCCGCCTTTTTCCACATGGCGGTGCCCAAAAGCCGCGCCGCGAGCATGGCCTCGGCGCGGGCGCGGTTTGCCTCGCCCATGGAGGTGCGAAGTTCAATTATCTCCCTGCGAAGTTCGCGTTTGGTGGCCATGGCGTGACCCCCTAATCCAGCATCATATTCATGTAGGGCGCGCATCGTTCCCCGTCGGTCGCTATCTGCATGGCAATCTGGCCGGCGTCAAACCCCTGCGCCTCGGGGATGGCGTCCCCCCAGACGACCCGGCCGCCCACGCACCGATAGCCGCCCGAGTTCTGGGGAATGACTTCGTCCGTGAGGTTGAAGGTGCGCCCCTCGGCCGGATGCCGGGCGGCGTAGAGCCGGAAGGCCGCCGGCGCGTTCAGGACCCGGAAAGCGCCTGCCCGAACCGGCGTGACCTCTTGTCCCGGCGGGGCCATGTCGGGGCAAAAGTCAAACGTGAACTTCTCGGCCTTGGGGAATTTGCGCAGCAAAAGACACGCGGCGTAGGGCAGATTTTCGCCGGCGGCGAAAATCTCCTTGACGTAGACGCCGGCGTCCTCCTCGGGGCGCACATACATGTACCCGCCGTAGAAGGGGAGGAACTCGCCCCCCGCCCCCTCGTTGTCGGACGCCGTGTAGTCGACAAAGAGGCGGTTTTTGAGGACTGTAAACTCCCTCGCCCCGTAGGAGCCGCGGTAGGCGTACTCGGGGGAGACCCGGCTTTCAAAGGGCTGGGACAGCTTCATGGCTGAGAGCTCCACCCGGCTCATGACGGCGCGGGAGAGCATGAAGGCCCCTCCAAAGCCGTATTTGGCGTATAAGTCGTACAGGCTCTCGCTCGCCGGCAGCGTGCACATGAAGACCTCGCCGGCGTCGTACCCCCGCAGCATGCGCTTGGCTAAAATGCCGCCCATGAGGCTTTGACCCCGGTGCTCCGGCAGCGTCATGGCGGCGTAGAGGTAGGAGCCCTTGACCGTCGCCTTCCCCATGCGCATCGTCACCGGAATGAAGTGGGCGGCCGACGCCAACATGCCGGAATCGTCCATCGCCGCAACGACCTCCATGCCGGCGCCCATGGCGCCGTAGAAGCCGTCGATAAAAGAGGCATCGTCCTCAAAGACCCGCTGCCACATGTCCCGCAGCTCGTCTTGCCGGGTACCGCTTTTCAGATAGACGACCCTGTACATTTTTTAATCACCGCCCCGAGAGATTATATTTAGGAAGGACGAGTTCCGGGTTGTAAGAGAGCTTCGACTTGCGAAGCCCGGGGACCCCCATGTCCTCTTCCCGATTGGCGTATTTAAACCCCCGCTCAAAGATGTCCCGCATGAACAGGTGGTTGACGATGGAGTAGATGCCCTCGTACTCAATGAGCCCCTTCTCCAGATGGACGACAAAGTCGTCCGAGCCGGGGTAGCGCGGGGTTCCGGCCGAGTAGCCGGCCATTTTGCCGTGCACCAGAATGGCGCCGCCGATTGCGTGGAGTTCGTCAAAGTTTGTCAGAAGCTGCTTGGTCGCGCAAAAGTCGTATCCTTCCTCCTCGTTGTCCGAAAAGGCGTGCTGCTTGCACCAGGTCTCGCTGAGCTCCAGCGCCGCCGGAATGTACTCCGGGGTCAGGGAGACGTATTCGTGGTAATAAGTCGATTCAAAGCGCTTGATGTGTCCGCGCTTGCCGTGGAACAGCTTTCCGTTTAGGGTTGCGAGGGATTCGGTGAGATGAATGTAGTCATCGGTGTCCCTGAGATGTGTGGCCGTGAACTGCCCCGGAGCCGCCGCCTCAATGAGCGGCACATCCTCTTCGGCGACGTAGCAAAACCTCGGCGGCTCGCCCTTTGCCGCAAAATAGGCGGCGACTTCGGCTATGGCCTTTGCCATGTCGCCCGCGCCCGCCGGCGCCAGAAAATATTCGCCCTCGTCGTCCTCCATGCGCACGAGCAGCATGTCTTTGTAGTCGGCAATCTGAATGTCGTATACGCCCCGCCAGATAAAGATGTTTCCAAAACACAGTTCGCAGTTTCGCCCGCTTCGTTCCCTCAGTTTTGCATTGACAAAGTCCCGGTCTCTGAGCTCTACATCGCGCAGAGTTAACATAAAAAATCCCCAATCTGTTTTATGATGATTTCTGTGATGGCGTCAGGTGCAAGGAGCTGACCCTCCGGCGCGCAGTCTACGCGCAGCCAGTGCAGCCGCTCTGTGGCAAACTGCGCGGCGCGCCGGCAGTTTGCAAGGTACAGTAAACTCCGCTCGTGAATGTCCCCCGAAATGCGCTCGTCTCTGCCCGCCATGAGCTGGGCCGAGAGCTCGGCCGGCAGGTCGAGGTAGACGACGGCGTCGGGGCGGGGGAGCCCAAACCGCGTGTACTCTAAGTCCTCCATCCAGCCGATGTAGTCTTCCCACTTCTCGCGGGGCAGCTTGCTCATCTGGTGAATGACGTTGGCCGTCGCGTACCTGTCGCAGAGGAGCAGCTTGCCGGCCTTGTAGTCGGCCCCCCAGTCCCGCGCATAGGAGGCGTACCGGTCTACGGCGTAAAAGGTGGAGGCGGCGTAGACGTTGACCTCCTCAGGGCGCGCGCCAAAGTCGCCGGCGAGATACATTTCAATCAGGGCCGACGATTTTGTGTAGGTCGGAAATTCCAGCCTGCGGCAGTTCAGCCGCTCGGCCAGCCGCTTGGTCTGGGTCTGTTTGCCCGAGCCGTCCGGCCCGTCGACGACGATCAGCCTCCCCATCCGTATTTCTCCCGCTTTTCGGCCATTTTGCCGCAGGACATCTTGCCCTCGGGGCAGTCCCCGCGCACGCAGGGCGGCCCCGCCTTGGCAAAGAGCCCCGGGGCCACGGCCTTGACCTCGAGCAGCATGGCGTCGGCCAGTGCCCGAATCTCCCACTGGGCCCGCTCGCAGCAGCGGTGCGCAAAGAAGTTTTGCAGGGAGCGGGCGTTCATGGTCACAATCATCTTGGTGTGGCAGGCGTTTGGCAGCACAAATCTGGCGTCCTCAATGGCCATTTTCTCGGCGGCTCTGCCCGCCGCCTTCTCGCCCTTGCCCTCGGCCACAAGCCGTCTAATGTGCTTCTCCTTTAAAATGGCCGCGAGCTTGTCGTAATCCTCCTGGTCGCGGCGCATGGCGGCGTGGTAAATTTCCAAAGCCTCGGGGCTGTCCGCAATTTCGGGCGGCACGACGTATTCAAACGCCCCCTCCCGCACATACCGCTGGCTTTGCACGCTGTAGGACGCGATGCGGTGCCGCGTGAGTTGGGCCAGCAGCGAGCGGGAGACCCCCTCGATGCCGAACGTGAAGGAGACGTGCTCAATGGGGCTCTCGTGGCCAAGCTCGGTCAAAAGGCCGAGGAAGTCGGCCACTTTTTCGTCGGTGAGCCCCTCCATCAGGGTGTCAATGTCGGACGAGGCGTAGCACAGCTTTGCCGCGCAGGCCGTCACACGCTCGGGGTCCGGCGTATACGCGAGCAGTTTGACGTTCATCTGTCTCTCCCCTTTATTCTGAGAACTTGGTGCATAAAGGCCGGCAGCTTAAGAGACCGCCGCCACCGGGAAGGGTCCCCCGCAATGCGGTAGAGCCACTCTAAGTTGTGGTTTACATAAAATTCCGGCGCCCGCTTTGCGACTCCGGCCAAAACGTCCAAAGTGCCGCCAAGCCCCAGCATGAGCATGGGCAGTTCGCCCCGGTTGTCCGCAAT
>DATMXT010000163.1:0-9098 GCA_035561375.1 Terriglobales bacterium
GCCTTGACCGTCATTTTGCCGCCGCCGCCCGCCGTGACCGAGACAAAATAGCCCTCGATGTCGGTGCAATCGTTTGTCGGTTTGGCGGTCAGCGTGATGCCGTTTGTCAGCACGACGGTCGCCGAGCCCGCCGAGCCCGCCGAGAGCTGGCCGTACGCGGTGGCCGACAGCTCAGTGAACTTTCTAATTTCGGCCACCCGGCCGTCGGCAGTCAGCAGCAGCGTGGCGTTTTCCCCGTCGGCATAGCCCGAGAGGTCGGGGGTGTAGCCCTCCGCCAGGCGGAAATTGTGCCCGTAGACCGTCACCTGCTGGGCGGAGGTCTTGGTCGGATAGACCGCCTCGAGGCCGCCCGTCAGCTTCATGTCGCTGACCGTGAGAATGCGGGTGTCGGCGTTGTAGCTGACCGTGTCGTTTTTGCGCAGCGCCGAAGCCGTGACGGCGGCGCCGTTTTTGACAATGGCGGCGTTTTTCACGATGTCGTCACTGTAGAAGTCGAGGAGCGGGTTGCGGGAGGCGCCGTAATCGTTTTTCAGGACGTGGACGCTGCCGCCCGTGACGGCGTAGCCCATGCTGATGTACTCGAGTACGCCGTCCGGGTTATAGTGCAGCAGGACGGAAGTGCCGCTTCTAAGGTCCGACCAGGCCGTCTCATACTTCTCGAGGCTGCCGCCGACCACGACCTCAGTCGTGATGGGAATGAGATACCGGCCGCCGCCTAAGACCGAAATGCCGTCCTTGTCTGTGGATTTGACCGTGACCGCGATGTCCTCGTACCGGTAGGGCACAAATCCCGCCACTTTGCCGTCCTTGCCTTTGAGCAGCACGCCGCGGCGGCCGACCTGCACGCCCGGAACGTCCTTATTGCTGTAAAGGGTGGACTCGGCGCCGCCCACCGACACCCGCAGGGTGCCGGCCGCCATCGAGAGGTCGGTGGCGGGGGCTGCGAGCAGCGTCACATTCTCCTCGGCCGTCGCCCCGATGCGGGCGGCAAAGACACTGCCCTCTTTTTCGTCCATAGCCAGCATGTTGGCGACCAGAATGGCGGCCCTGCCCCTCGTCATGGGGCTGCCCGCCGTGATGACAAGGCCGTCGGTGAGGCCGAGCTCGGCCGCTTTTCCGATGTAGTCCGCGGGCCAGAACAGGCCGACGTCCTCCACGTCGTAGCCGAGCATGCGCAGACAGATGGTGACGGCCTCGGCCTCGGTGATGGGCTTGTCGGGCATGAAGGTGCCGTCCGGATAGCCGTTAAAAATTTTGCTGTGCCGCACCGCCACATTGACGTAGCCGGCCGCCCAGTGGGAGGCGCGCACGTCGGGGAAGACGGTAAAGCTCTTTTGAAGCACGACCTGGCTCTCGTCGCCCAGCGCAATGACGGCGATTTTGGAAAACTGCGCCCGGGTCAAGGGGCTGCCGGGGCGGTAAGAGCCGTCCTCAAAACCCCCGATGATGTCAAGCGATTGCAGCGTTTCCGCCGCCAGCGCCGCGTCGGAGTCGGTCACATCCGAAAAGGCCGCGGCCGGCAGCACCGCGAGTGCGGCGCAGACGAGCGCTGTTGCAAGGAACTTTCTCAATTTGTTTTCCTCCCTTATTCACTGCGCAGCGCGTCGATCGGGTTGAGTTTGGACGCGCGGTTCGCGGGGTAAAATCCGAAGAACATGCCGATGGCGATGGAGAACAGCGCCGCTCCGATGACCACAAAGACCCTTGGCAGCAGCACAAATGTCGGGAACATGAGTCGGCCGAGAATCAGCGAGAGCAGCGAGCCCAGCGCAATGCCGATGACGCCGCCCATGAGGGAGATGGTGCCCGACTCAATTAGAAACTGCGAAATGATGTCGAGCCGCCTTGCGCCGATGGCCTTGCGAATGCCGATCTCCCTCGTGCGCTCCGTGACCGACACCAGCATGATGTTCATGATGCCGATGCCGCCGACCAGAAGCGATATCCCGGCGATGCCGCCGGCCGCGAGCTGCATGATGACAATCTGCTCATTGAAGAAGTCCATGGTCTCCTGCATGCTGTCGACCCAGGAGTAGCCGTTTTTCTGAGGCACTTTTGCGGTCATGAAAGTCCGCAGCTCCTCAGTGGCCTTGGAGGCGGCGTTGGCGTCAATGGCCCGCACCGAAAACTCGGTGATGGGCTGGTTGTCCATCAGCGTGCGGTTTTGCGTGTAGGGGACCAGCACAATGTTGTCGGCGCCGTACTGGCTGTTGCCGGCCTTCTCCTTGAAGACGCCGACGACGGTGTAGCTCTCGCCATTGATTTTCAGTTCTTTGCCGATGGGGTTTTCATAGTTGAAGACCTGGTCGGTGATGTAGGAGCCGACGACGCAGACATTGCTGCGGCTTAAGACGTTGTTGTAGCTGAACATCGAGCCCCGCTCCAGGGTGTAGTTTGCGCAGATGTCGTACTGGTCGCTGCCCAGCACGACCCGGCAGTCGAGGCTCTTCTGGCGGTATTTGATTTTGATCCAGGTCTGCTGGTTCGGGGTGACCCCCATGATGGTGTCGGTCATGGACTGGCACTTCTCGTAAATCTCCCGGGAGAGGTCCTTGCGCTGGTCGGTCCAAAAGGAGTAGGAGATGTTGATGGTGTTGGTGCCCATCGTGGAAAAGGACTCAATGAACTGCTTTTCAATGCCGCCGACTAAAGTGACCATCGTGATGACGGCCGAGACGCCGATGATGATGCCGAGCATGGTCAAAAACGACCGGCCCTTGTTGTTGCGAATGGATTTGACGGCCATGGAGAAAGCCTGGCTCAAATTCATGCCGTCACCTCCTCAAAGGCGCACCGGTTTTCCACGGGATGGTCGCGGATGATTTTGCCGTCCCGCAGTTCAATGATGCGTTTGGCGTAACTTGCGATGTTGATGTCATGGGTGATGAGTATGATGGTCGTCCCCCGGTCGTTGAGCCCCACGAGCTGCCGCATGACGTCAAGGCTGGAGCGGGAGTCGAGGTTTCCGGTGGGCTCGTCGGCCATGATGATGGGCGGGGAGGTTGAAATGGCCCTGGCGATGGCCACCCGCTGCTGCTGGCCGCCCGACATCTCAGAGGGCCTGTGGTGCAGCCGGTTTTCAAGCCCGACGGCCTTCATGGCCTCTATCGCAAGCTCCCTGCGGCGGGACCGGCCGATGTTGCGGTAAATGAGCGGGAGCTCGACGTTTTCGACGGCCGTCAGGTCGGTGATGAGGTTATACCCCTGAAAAATGAAGCCTATGGCCTGTGAGCGCACTTTCGCAAGCGCGTTGTCCGAAAGGGTGGCGACCTCGTTTCCCCCCAGCAGGTAGCTGCCGTGGCTTGGCACGTCGAGGCAGCCGAGAATGTTCATCATCGTGGATTTTCCGCTGCCGGAAGTGCCGAGCACCGCCACGAACTCGCCGTGGTCAATGCTGACCGCCACGCCGTCGAGAGCCCGGACTTCGCTCTCCTCGCCCGGATGATACACTTTGTAAATGTCTTTGATTTCAATGAGGGACATTCCTAATCCCCCCAATCAATAGTAGTAGCCGCCGTACGGATCGTTTGTGGCGGAAGTCGTGGCGACCTCCGCTCCCTCGGCAAGTCCCTCCACAATCTGAATCTGCGTGTCGTCGGAGACGCCGACCGTCACATAGACGGCCGTAAAGCCCTCCGGCACGATGGAGATGTCGATGTCCTCGGCCAGTTTGCTGTTTTCATCCGGCTGGCGCACAAAGACGACCGTGCCGTTTTCCACGTATTTGACGGCGTTGGAGGGCACGGCAAGACAATTTTCAACCCGGGAAGTGACGACTTTGAAGCCCAGCCACATGCCGGGGTACAGGCCGCCGTTCGAGGGGGCGATGGCGATGCCGCCGTCAAAACCGCCCTTGGCGTCGTAGACGGTGACGCTCGAGGAGGTCGAGCTGACACGAACTTCTTTTTCTATGATAACCCCGCCCGACACCTCGCCGCCCTCCTGCGGCAGGGCAGGGGTGGCCGCCCCGGCGTTGAAGCCGGGGTTTGGCACCTCGATTTTGACAGGGAAAGTGGACATGCCGTTGGCCACGGTGCCCTGCATCTGGATTTCAACGACTTTGCCCTCGTAGGTCATGCCGGTGGAGTCGGCCGTGACCGTAACCGGCATGCCGACCGTGAGTTTTGCGATGTCGAGCTCGTCGACCGTCGCGTCGAGCAGCATGGTGCTCATGTCGGCGACCTGGACGACGGTGCCGGAGGAGCCCGCCAGCTCGTCGCCCTCGGCAATTGAGACCGAAATGACCTGGCCGACAATTTCGGCCGTCGGCTGATAGTACTTATATTCGTCGGCGACGTCGTCATATTTCTCGCGGGCGTCCTCCACGGCTTTGATGGCTGTGGAGATTTTGCTGTCGAGGTCCTCGTTGAAAATGGTGAACATGACGTCCCCGGCCTCGAAGTCGTAGTAGTCACGCATGTAAATGGCCGTCAGCTCGCCCGAGGTCTTGGCCTTGACGTTCTCCTTGCGGTTGTACTCGAGCTTGCCCGACTCGGCCGGCGTCACGTCGCCCTGCCCCGTGGTGACGGTGGCGGTGGCGACAAGGCCCTCCATGAGGGCGCCCGGATTGTCCATGACGATCTCGACTTCAAACAGCACGGTGCCTTCGGCCGTGATTTTAGTGTTGTTGGCAATCCGGTCGACGGTGCCGGGAATGAGGGCCATGTTCTTCGGAATTGAGACCAAAGCCTCCTGTCCGACCGCAATGACGCCTTTATAGGTCGTTGAAAAATATGTAGTGAGCCGCATTTTACTGTCGTCGACCAGCACGGCGAGAATCTGCCCCTTGGTGACGGTGTCGCCGACCTCCGGCGTCCCGCCCATGGCGGCCCCGATGTCGAGCACCTTGCCATTGAAAGCGGCGCGGCCGTCCTGACCGTCCAGCTCCTCATAGAGGGCCGTGAGGTCCTTTTGCGCCCGGTTCAGCGACTCGCCGTAGGTGGTGAGGTCATCGCGGATGCTCTCGTCGTCGACCGAGAAGAGCGGGTCTCCGACCTTGACCATGTCGCCGGGTTTGACATAGACCGCAAGCACCTTGCCCTTTGCAAGCCCCGCCACCTCCTGCGACTGCTTTGCCGTGGCTGAGCTGGAGCCGGTGACGGCGCTCTCAATGGTCGTGTAATAGGCGGTGGCCGTCTGCATCTCCACTTTTTCTTCTTTGAAGAACAAATTGTAAATGATGAGTCCGACCCCGCCGACAATGACGGCCAAAGTGCCCCAGAGCAGCACTTTCCGAACTTTGGAGCCGAATTTCTTCTTCTTTTCAGGTTTGAAAACCAGCGTCTCCTCGAGCGTCGGAGACTCCGTCGCCGCACTTTGCGTAGATGCGCCCTGTACCGCATCCGGTGAAGACGGGGTCTGCGCCGCCTCCCCTTTTTCGAGCAGGGTATCTGCCATAACTCTTTCCTCCTGTTTTCTTTTGGCTGCTGTTTTATCGCGATTCTCTTTTTCACTGCTACTTAGGGTAGACGCAAGCGGCGGATTTTGGTTGCGTGCCGATTCATAAAAATTACACAAAGTTTTCCACCGTATCCAAAGTAAATTGCATGAAGATATGCCGTGTCCGGACGCCCGGGCACGGCATACGGCTGATTTGCCTTATTCACCGAAAAGGGACTTGCTCATGCCGGCCACGGTTTCGCCGAAAATGCGCAGCGCCTCCCCCACGGGCTGCGGGCCCTCAAGGTCGACCCCCGCCACCCGAAGGGCGTCAAGCGGGTCAAGGGAGCTGCCGAGCGACAGGAATTTCAGGTAGTTTTCAACCCCTTCTCCCCTGACAATGCGCCCCGCCAGCGTCTGAGCCGCGGCAAAGCCGGTCGCGTACTGGTAGACATAAAAGTCGTAGTAAAAGTGTGGAATGCGGGACCACTCGAACTCAATGCCGGGGTCGAGCACGACATGCGGCCCGAAATATTTTTTGAGAAGCCCCTTGTAGGTCTCGCAAAGGCCTTCGGCCGTCAGCACGGCGCCGCCCTCCACCTCCTCGTGGGTGGCGAGTTCGAACTCGGCGAACATGGTCTGCCGGAAAAAAGTGGCACGATACTGCTCCAGGGCGTGGTTTTGCAGGTAAAGACGCTCCTCTTTTGTCCCGATGCCCATCAGATAGTGCTGAAGCAGCGCCTCATTGACTGTCGAGGCCACTTCGGCGACGAAAATGCCGTACTCGCGGTAGCAGGCCGGCTGCGTCTTGTTCGAGAGGTAGGAGTGCATGGCGTGCCCGAGCTCGTGGGCCAGCGTGAAGACGCTGTCGAGGTTGCCCTGATAGTTGAGCAAAATGAAGGGGTGGCACTGCGGGTTGCCGTTGGAGTAGGCGCCGGCCCGCTTGCCCTTGTTCTCGTAAATGTCTATCCAGCCCTCGTTAAACGCGCGGCGGATGACCGAAAGGTACTCCTCCCCGAGGGGGGCGAGGGCAGCCAGCACAAGCTCTTTTGCTTTGCTGTAGGGAATGTCGCCGTAGGGGTTTTCCACAAACGGGACATAGAGGTCATAGCAGTGGAGCTCCGAGAGCTGCAAGGCCCTGCGGCGAAGCTCCATATATTTGTAGAAGTCCGGAAAACCGCCGGCCGCGGCTTTGATGAGCCCGTGATAGACGGCCGGAGGGATGTTGCCATCGTCAATGCACATCTCAAGGCAGGATTTATAGCCTCTGGCCAGCTTGTAGAACTTGTTCTTGTGGTCGTGGGCGTTTTGCAGCGCGGCCAGCGTGTGCCGGTGCTCCCCGTAGACCTTGTAAGTCGCGTCGAAGGCGTCCTTGCGCACCCGGCGGTCCTTCGACTCCATGAACCGGACAAACCGGCCGTGGGTCAGCTCCATCTCCCTGCCGTTCTCATCCCGGACGAGGCCAAAGTGCATGTCGGCGTCGACCAGCATGGAAAAGACGTCGCCGGCCGACCCCGCCGTCTCGCCCGAGAGGGCCATGATGCGCTCCTCTCGCTCGGGCAGGATGTGCTCGCCCTGGCGAATGATGTCGGCGATGTGCTTTTTGTAGACCTCAAGCCCCGGCGTTTTGGGCAGCTTATCCTTGATGGACAGAATTTCCGGCGTCATATAGGAGACAAGCGCCGACACTTCGACGGCGACCCCCGAAATGAGCCCCAAATCCCTTTGGCGGGCGGCGTCGCCGGTGTCCTCGTCAGCCCGCAGCGCCGCGTAGCTGTACGTGTCGGCCAGCAGCAGCGAAATTTCGTCGGACAGCTTCAAAGCCGTGAGCAGCTCGGTTTTGAGCTTTCCTTTATATCCGGCCAGCCGGTGCCCAAGCTCCGAGAGCTTTGCCACCGCCGCCTTAAAGAGCGCGTCCTCGGCATAGATGTCGTTTGTGCACCAGCAGTCGCACTTTTGCGCCTCGCTGCGAAGCGGAATTTTTTCCATAATACTTCTCCCAAACTTTAGGCTTGTGTTTTAATAATGTTTTCATTATAATGTTCTAACATACAAATGTAAAGGGGTGCCTCATGCGGGACATGACTACGGGAAACGAGGGCAAAGCCCTCCTTTCCTTTTCAATGCCGCTCATGCTGAGCGGATTTTTTCAACAGTTATACAGCATTGTCGATTCCATCGTCGTGGGCCGGTCGGACGGCCCGGCGGCCCTCGCCTCCATCAGCGCCTCCATGGCGACGCTTTTCCTCGTGACAAGCGTCGTCATGGGTTTTACGGCGGCAACCGCGGTCCTTGTCAGCCAGCTCTACGGCGCCCGCAAGCAGGAAGAGCTGCGCAGAAGCGTGACGACCGGCTTCATTTTCATCATGGCGGGCGGCTTCGCCCTCATGGTGGTCGGAACGGCCGCGGCCGGCCCCATTTTACGGCTGCTCGGAACGCCTGAAAGCGTCTACGTCAACGCCAAAGCCTATTTGACCATCAGCTTTCTCGCCATTCCCTGTGTAGTCATTTACAATATTCTCGGCAATATTCTGCGCGGAATGGGCGATTCCAAAACCCCGCTCTACTCGGTCATGCTGGCGGCCGTCCTCAACATCGGGCTCGACATCTACTTTGTGAGCCGGCTCGATATGGGCGTGCGGGGCGTGGCCTACGCGACCGCCATCTCCCAGCTGGTCTCGGGCCTCATTGAGCTCGTCTACGTCACGACGCGGGTGCCGCTGCTGCGCTTTAAGCCGAGCGAAATCGTCTTCGACCGGACGCTGTTTAAAGAGATCGTGCGCCTCGCCATTCCCACGACGGTGCAGCAGGGGCTCATGTCCATGGGCTTCCTGACGGTGCAGAGCCTCGTCAACTCCTTCGGCGAACTGACCATGGCCGCCTACGGCGCCGCCATGCGGGTTGACGGGCTGACCTCCATGGCCATCATGAACCTCGGCCAGGCCATGTCCTTTTTCTCGGGCCAGAACGTCGGCGCAAGAGAGTTCGACCGCGTGAAAAAGGGCTACCGCAGCGCCCTGCTCATCGCCGCCGTCTTCTGCATTTTCACCGCCCTGCTCGTGCGAAACTTCGGCGGCTATCTCATGCTGCTCTTCGTCAAGGCCGAGGAGACCGCCGTCGTTGAAATGGGCACCCGGTTCATTCGCATCATGTGCTATTTCTACTTCATCTTTGCCTTCATGAGCATCTCCTCCGGACTGCTGCGCGGCGCCGGAGACGTCTTTTACCCCATGACCACGACGGTCGTCAGCCTCATCATCCGCATCGTGGCGGCCGTTTACCTCATTAAAACGCCGCTCGGGGCGCTCGGCCTCATTGTCGCCATGCCGGTCGGATGGCTGCTGGCGGGGCTTGCAAACAGCCTGCGCCTGGCCGGGGGAAAGTGGAAGGAAAAAGGCGTTTCGATGCCGACCGCCGTGCTCATTGAGGAGTGACCGGGGCCTGCGGGGCCGCTTGACAGATGGCCCCGCAGGCATTATGATGATATGGTCACAAAAAGGCGCTTATGTCAGCTTTTTGTGGCGAAACAGACTGATTACAGGTCCCCGTAGCTCAGTAGGATAGAGCGTCCGCCTCCTAAGTAGAAGGTGACCGTTTACCAAATGGGCCGCAATCCTTGAAAAATCCATACTTGTTCCCGTAGCTCAGCAGGATAGAGCGTTCGCCTCCTAAGTAGAAGGTGACCGTTTACCAAATGGGCCGCAATCCTTGAAAAATCC
>DATMXT010000164.1:0-3273 GCA_035561375.1 Terriglobales bacterium
CTTTCCGGATGTGCAGCTCCATTGCGCTGCGGGCGCCCTGCGCGTCCCGCTTGCGCAAAAACACCATGATCTGCCTGTGGTCGGTCATGGAGATTTCGGTCAGCCTCGGGTAGGGCGCCGTCGCCGCGAGCGTCTCGTTGATGGAGCGGCTGACGATGGGGAACAGCGTGCTCAAAAAGGAGTTGTGGGTGGCGTAGGCGATTGCCGAGTGGAATTTGAGCTCTATCTCGGAGGAGTAATACCCCTCCTCAATGGCCTTGATGGCGGCCTCCCCGTAAGTGAGGATGTCCTCGAGGTCCTCGTCGGTGGCCCGCTCGCAGGCGAGGGCCGCAATGGGCGGCTCCAAAATGAGCCGGGCCTCGTAGAGCTCGTGCAGGCGCATGCGGATGCGCTCCAAATCCCCAAACTCGGAGTTGACGTAAGGGGAGAGGTTGTCGGACACATAAGTGCCGCGGCCCCGCACCACTTTCAGCACGCCCTGGCTCACGAGCAGCCCGATGGCCCCTCTTGACGTGATGCGGCTCACGCCGAACAGGACGGCGAGCTCGTTTTCGTTGGGGAGCTTGTCGCCCGGCAGATATCTATGCTCGAGCACAATCTGATTGTAGAGCTCGTCGGCCATGCGGCGGGCCTTGCTTTGCTTTGCAGGTACGCCTTCCATAAGCGCTCCTCTCAGGGTATTTCTATTATTTTAATCCGCCCTATGCCTCTTGTCAAAGGGTAAATGAAATTTTATGGAAAAATTAACCATAGACGTTGACAGCGAAAGCGCCTTGGCGATACTATGTAATCATACTACAGCATATATTGTAATACAGCAAAGCGAGAGGAGGCAAGTTCCCCATGGATGTGTCGGTGAAAATCAGGGAGGACCGCTGCAAGGGCTGCGGGCTCTGCGTGGCGGCCTGCCCGAGGCAGGTTCTTGCCATGGGCACGGGGGTCAACCCGAAGGGCTATCATCCGGTGACGGTGGCGCGCAAAGACGACTGCATTCGATGCGCCGCCTGTGCGGCGATCTGCCCCGACTCGGTCATCACGCTGGAGGCGTAAAATAGAGGGCCGGAGAGCCCACTGTGGATTTGAGGTGACACACGGTGGAAAGAGAACTGTGGAAAGGCAATGAAGCCATTGCGCAGGCGGCGATTTCAGCCGGCTGCAGGGGATTTTTCGGGTATCCCATCACGCCGCAAAACGAAATCCCGGAGTACATGTCGCAGCACATGGAGGCGGCCGGCGGCGTCTTTGTCCAGTCGGAGTCGGAAATTGCCGCCATCAACATGGTCTACGGCGCGTCGGCCGCAGGCGTGCGGGCCATGACCTCGTCCTCCTCGCCCGGCATCAGCTTAAAGCAGGAGGGCATCAGCTACCTTGCGGGGGCCGAGCTGCCGGCCGTCATTGTCAACATGGTCCGCGGCGGCCCCGGGCTTGGCACAATTCAGCCCTCCCAGGGCGACTATTTTCAATCGACCCGCGGCGGCGGAAACGGCGACTACCGCACAATCGCCCTGGCCCCCTGCGACATTGAGGAGGCGGTGGCATTGACTGGGGAGGCCTTTGACCTTGCCGACCGCTACCGCAACCCGGTCTTGATTGTGGCGGACGGGGTCATCGGCCAGATGATGGAGCCGGTCGCCATGCGCGAACCCGCGGCAAAGGAGCCGCCCGAAAAGGGCTGGGCCGCCTCCGGCAGGCAGGGGAGGGCGCACAACAACTTCATCACCTCGCTGGCCCTCGACGCCGTCGACTGCGAAGCCCACAATTTGAAATTGCTGAAAAAATATCAGGAGATCGAGCAAAACGAGACCCGGTGGGAATCTTACCGGGCGGAGGACGCGGCGCTTGTCATCGTCGCCTACGGCACGGTCGCGAGAATCGCCAAAACGGCCATTGACGAGCTCAGAGAAAAGGGCGTCGCCGTCGGAATGCTGCGCCCCGTCACGCTGTGGCCCTTCCCGACGAGCGAGCTCGCACGGCTTGCCGCACTTGACGGCGTAAAGGGATTTCTCACGGTCGAAATGAGCACCGGCCAGATGCTCGAAGATGTGAAAATCGCCGTGGAGGGAAAAAAACCGGTCCGCTTTTTCGGGCGCACCGGCGGCATGGTGCCGGCCGTGGCCGAAACTCAAGAGGCCGTACTCTCCGTGTTAAAGGAATTGGGGTGAGCGAAATGGAATATCACATGACCGCGGGCCTCACGGACAGGGAGACCCACTACTGCCCCGGATGCGGGCACGGGACCGTACATAAGCTCATCGGCCAGGTCCTGGAGGAGCTCGGGCTCATCGACAGCGCCATTCTGGTCTGCCCGGTCGGCTGCTCGGTCTTTGCGGGAAATTACCTCGCCTGCGACGCCGTCGAGGCGGCCCACGGCAGGGCCCCCGCCGTCGCCACCGGCATCAAGCGCACCCATCCAAAGAGCCCCGTCTTCACCTATCAGGGGGACGGAGACCTCGCCTCCATCGGCACGGCCGAGATCGTGCACGCGGCCATGCGGGGCGAGAAATTCACGACCGTCTTCATCAACAACGCCATTTACGGCATGACCGGCGGCCAGATGGCCCCGACGACGCTCATCGGCCAGAAGTCCACGACAAGCCCCGGGGGCCGCAACCCAGCCCTTCAGGGCGGCCCCATGCACGTCCCCGAGATGCTCTCGGCACTCGACGGGCTCATCTACGCCGAGCGGGTCTGCGTGGCCGACGTGCCAAATGTCATCAAAGCCAAAAAGGCCATTAAAAAGGCCTTCCAGCTTCAGATGGAAGGCCGCGGGTTCACGTTTATCGAAGTGCTCTCGGCCTGCCCCACGAACTGGGGAATGGCCCCGGTCGAGGCAAACCGGTGGGTGCTCGAAGCCATGGCCGCCTGCTATCCGCCTGGCGTCGTCAAGGAGGTGGCGGTATGAAACGGGAGGTCCTCATCGCCGGATTTGGCGGACAGGGGGTCATGTCAATCGGCAAATCGCTTGCCGAGCTCGGGATGGACAAGGGTCTGTTTGTGTCCTGGGTGCCCTCCTACGGCCCCGAAATGCGGGGCGGCACCGCCAACTGCTCAGTCATTTTGTCGGATGCCAAAATCGGCTCCCCGATTGTCACCCGGCCGACTGAGCTCATCGCCATGAACATGCCGGCCCTTGATAAATTTGGGATGTCTGTGAGAGAGGGCGGGACAATCTTCTTAAACGCTCCGGACAAGGGCAATAGAGCCCTGCCCGGCGTCACAATTTGCCCGGTCCCCTGCGACGAGATTGCCGGGGAACTTGGCAACCTGCGGGCC
>DATMXT010000165.1:0-3922 GCA_035561375.1 Terriglobales bacterium
GAGTGTATCGCGGTCGCCGAATAATAATCAGGAGGAAAAGACATGAAGTACAACTTCGACGAAATCATTGACAGAAAAGGCTACGGCCAGGCCAAGTGGGAGCCCGCCATTCTCGAGGGAAAGTTTGGCGAGCCGGACCTGCTCTCCTACTGGGTGGCGGACATGGACTTCCGCACTGTCCCCGAAGTCATCGAGGCCGTCAAGAAGGGCGCCGAGCACGGCATCTGGGGCTACACCTCCTTCATGCCCAAGTTCTATGAGGCGTATCTCGGCTGGCAGAAGAAGCGCAACGGCTGGGAGGCCAAGCAGGAGTGGTTCCGCTACACCCCCGGCGTGGTCAACGCTTTGAACCAGGCCATTCAGGCCTTCTCAAACGAAGGCGACGAGATCATCATCCAGCGCCCCGTGTACTATCCTTTCACCAACTCCATTCTGGCGCAGGGCCGCGTCATCGTCAACAATTCCCTCATCTACAAGGGCGACCACTATGAGGTCGACTTTGAGAACTTTGAGAAGCTTGCGAGCTCCCCGAAGTGCAAGATGTTCATCATGAGCAACCCGCACAATCCCGTGGGCAAGGTCTTCACGAAGGAAGAGCTGACGAGGATGGGCGAAATCTGCAACAAGTACGGCGTCTTTGTCTGCGCCGACGAAATTCATTCAGACCTCATCGTCCCGGGCTTCAAGCACACGGTCTACGCGTCTTTGGGCAAGGAATTCGCCGACAACTGCCTTGTCTGCCACGCCCCCTCCAAGACCTTCAACCTCGCGGGCCTGCAGGTCTCCTGCATCATGATTCCGGGCGAAGAGGCCCGCGCCAAGTTCGACGCCGTCTCCAAGAAGTTCTCGGTCGGCAGCCCCAACTTCTTTGGCGCCGTCGCCGCCGCCGCCGCTTTCGAGCACGGCGAGGACTGGCTTAAAGAGTGCTATGCTTACATCCTCGAAAACTACAAGTATGTTGAAACGTTCTGCGCCGGCCACTGGGGCGGCAAGGTCAAGCCGGTCAAGATGGAGGGCACCTACCTCATGTGGCTCGACTTTGGCGCCGTTGAGAAGGACCCCGATAAGCTCGAGCAGGTCATGCTGAAAAAGGCCAAAGTCGCGCTTGACGAAGGCAAGATTTTCGGCACCGAGGGCAACGGCTTTGAGCGCATCAACCTGGCGACCCCGAAGTCCTTTATCGTGGAACTCATGGACCGCATTGCGAAGGCCCTCAACGAAGAGTACGGCATCTAAGCCTACACTTTTATCTTTGGACGGATGCCTCAAGCTCTCCGGGGAAGTCCTGGGGAGCTTGAGGCATCCTTTAATCAGCGGGGGAATATTTTGACGGCGCAAAAACGGCTGCACACCGCCAAACGGCCCCGACACCTTGTCAATTTTAGTATAGGGAGGTTTTCACTATGCTTGACGCAAAGACCATTGCGGCGGCCGTGAGCGAACTGGGGCCGGAACTCATCGCCATGCGCCGCAAATTCCACCTGCGCCCCGAGCTCGGCGGCGCCGAAAAGGAGACCTCGGCATTTTGCAAGGCCGAAGCCGAAAAGCTCGGGCTCTCAGTCGAGATGCTCACGGACTGCGCCTTTGCGGCGACCCTCGACACCGGGCGCCCCGGCAGGACCATCTACATGCGGGCCGACATGGACGCCCTGCCGATGAAGGAGGACCCCCTTAACGGCGGCGGAATTCCAAAACCCTGTGTGTCTCAGACCCCGGGCGTCGCCCACACCTGCGGGCACGACGCCCACACCGCCATTCTGGTCGGGGTCATGAAGTGCCTGGCCGCACACAAGGACAAACTTATGGGCAAAGTGGTCTTCCTGTTTGAGTCCGGGGAGGAGAACTTCGGCTCGGGACGCGAAATTGAGGCCTATCTGAAGAAAAAGGGCGGAGACCTCATCTGGGGCCTCCATGTGGCGCCCGACCTGCCCGTGGGCGTCATGAACTGCGGCGCCGGCGTGCGCACCTCTGGGGCCGGCAAAATCGAAGTCACTTTCCACGGCCGCGGCGGGCACTCGAGCCGGCCGGACCGCTCCGTCAACCCGCATGTCGCGGCGTCGGCCGCCATTTTGGCCCTCCAGACCGTCGTGCCCCTCGGGGTCGACCCCAACCACTTTGCGACCTTGGCCGTCTGCTCCTGGAACGGCGGCACCATGCCAAACGTCATTCCGGACGACGCCGTCGTCACCGGCGGCTTCCGGGTCTATGATGCGGCCGACGGCGAGAAAATCGCCCAAAAAGTCAAGGCCATCGCAAACGACATCGCGGCGGCCCACGGCTGCACGGCCGAAGTCGCGGCCGAGCTTCTGATTGTGCCCATTAAAAACGACGCGGAGCTCGCCAAAATGGCAGTCGCTGCCATGGGCAAGCAGCGCATCGCGCATGTCGACATCCCGCCCATCGGCCCCTCCGAGACTTTTGGGTACTATTCCGAAGTCCTGCCGGCGGCCTTCGCCTTAGTCGGCTGCGGCAACAAGGAGGCCGGCGTCACGGCCGGAAACCACATGGAGCGTTTCGACATCGACGAGGCGGCGCTGATGCTCGGCTGCAGGGTGTCGCTCCAGTTCGTCTGCGACGCCATGACCGAGGGAGGGATGTAATATGTTCGACACAAAGACCATTATCAGCGAAGTGGAGGCGGCCGAGCAGAGCATGATCGCCCTGCGCCGCACGCTGCACGAGCATCCGGAGCTCGGCGGCTTCGAGGACTTCACCTCCGGCCTCGCGCAGGATGAGATGAAAAAGCTGGGGCTCCCCATCGCCATGATCACAAAACACGCCTTTGCGGCGACTCTCGACACCGGCCGCCCCGGCAAGACGGTCATGCTGCGGGCCGACATGGACGCCCTGAAAATTCAGGAGGACCCGAACAACCTCAAGGGGCCCAAAGTGGCGGTCTCCAAAATCGACGGCATGTGCCACGCCTGCGGACACGACGCCCACACCTCAAACCTCATCCACTGCGCGAGGATTCTCGCCAGGCATAAAGATGAGCTTGAGGGCAAAATCGTCTTCCTGTTCGAGTCCGGCGAGGAGAACAACGCCTCGGCACTCGCCATCTGCGACTACCTCGAGAAAAACAAGCCCGACGTGCTGTTCGGGCTGCATGTCGGCAGCGACGAGGAGTTCGGGCACCTGACCGTCACCGACGGCGTGCGCTCCTCCGGCGTCGCCCTCATCACGCCGACTTTCGTCGGCGTCGAGGGGCACTCCAGCCGGCCCGACCTGTCGGTCAATCCTATCGTGCCGGCGGCCGCCGCCTATATGGAGCTGACCTGCGCCGTCCCGCTCATGGCCGACCCCGCCCACATCAACATTCTGTCCATGTGCATGGTGCAGGGCGGGCACGCCTTCAACATCATTCCCCGCACCGTCACGATGTCGGGGGCGCTGCGCTTCTTTGACCCCGTTGACGGCGAGCACATCGTGCCGACCGCGAGAGCCATGTGCGAGCACACGGCGAAGGCGTACGGCTGCACCGTCCTTTGGCCGGACATCCCCATGTTCATGTATATGCCCATCATCAACGACCCCGCGGTCTGCGACGTGGCCCGCGCCGCCTGCGACAAGGTGCTGCCGGGATTTCGCAAGGAGATGGCGGGCATGGCCGGCAGCGAGTCCTTCGGCCGGTACTCCATGCTCGTGCCCTCCTGCTTCTCGTGGGTCGGGGCCGGAAACGCCGAAAAGGGCATGAACGCCGCCCACCACAACAAGAATTTCGACATCGACGAGCGGAGCCTTGCAGTCTGCGCAAAGCTCACGCTGCAATTTGCGGCCGAGTACTGCGCGGCGAAGTAGAAGTAATAGGGAAGTTCACATTCCAAAAACAACAGCCCCTGGGCGCCGGCATTGCGGCGGCGCCCGGGGGTTTTGCCGTCCCGCAGGCTTCCCGGACAGGGCCCTTGAAAAAACGCACAAAAAA
>DATMXT010000166.1:0-6813 GCA_035561375.1 Terriglobales bacterium
TCGGAGGGCCGAGAAAATCGGCCTGTCGAAAAATTTTTTTTGACAGGCACTGCGGCCCTGTCCAACAGGGCCGCAGCGCTGCAGGAAAGGAAGTGCCGCTACACATGAAAGTGCTTGTCACCATGCTGATGGACGGGCCCCACAGGGCAGAACTTGAGGCCGCGGCCCCCGGGGCCGACTTTGTCTATCTGCCGGCACAGGAGGTCACAAGAGAGCTGCTGGCGGGCTTTGACGCCGTCATCGGCGGCCCGCCGGCCGCCCTCTACGAAGGGCTGACCAACATAAAATGGGTGCAGCTGGGCTCCGCCGGCGTCAACGGCTACGACAAGGTCCTGCCCGAGACCACGCTGCTCACGAGCATGACCGGCGCCTTCGGGCTTGCCATCTCGGAGCACATGGTGGCGGTGCTCTCCATGCTGTATAAAAAGCTGCACCTCTACCGGGACAACCAAAACCGCGGCGTCTGGCTCGACGAGGGCAAAGTGAAGAAGCTCGAGGGCTCGACCGTGCTGGTCGTGGGGCTTGGCGACATCGGCGGGGACTTCGCCCGCCGCATGAAGGCGCTGGGGGCCTATGTGGTCGGCGTGCGCCGCGCAAACCCCGAAAAGCCTCCTTACGTCGACGAACTGCACCTCTTTGACGAGCTCGACAAGCTATTGCCGAGGGCCGACGCCGTCACCCTCTCGCTGCCCTCGACGCCGGCCACCCGCCACCTCTTTGACGCCGCAAAATTTGCTAAAATGAAGCCGGGCGCATTTTTAGTCAACGTCGGCCGGGGCGACGCCGTCGTCACGGACGACCTCTGCGACGCCCTGGAGTCGGGGCACTTAGGGGGCGCCGCCCTCGACGTGACCGAGCCGGAGCCCCTGCCCGAGGGACACCGGCTCTGGGGCATCCGCTCGGCAATTGTCACCCCGCACGTGTCGGGCTTTTATCACCTCGACGAGACCTATGAGCGCTCGGTCAATATCGCGGCCGAAAACCTCGCCCGCTTTGTCAGCGGGCAGCCTCTCTTAAGCCTTGTCGACCGCGCAACCGGCTACCGCAAGACCCCGACTGCTTAAAGCCATATTTTTCGGAGGTGCACATTGACTACCTACCACATCGCCGTCATCCCGGGCGACGGCATCGGCCCCGAGGTCATCTCGGTCGGCGAAAAAGTGCTGGAGGCCGCCGCCCGGCTGGACGGCTCCTTTGCCTTCAAATTCACGCAGTTCCCGTGGGGATGCGACTATTACTTAAAAAACGGCGTCATGATGCCCTCCGGCGGCATTGACACGCTGTCGGGGTTTGACGCCATCCTGCTCGGCGCCGTCGGCCGGCCCGACGTGCCCGACCACATCTCGCTGTGGGACCTGCTCTTAAAAATCCGCAAGTCCTTCGACCAGTATGTCAATTTGCGCCCCGTCAAACTCCTCAAAGGCGCCCCCTGCCCCCTTGCCGGCGTCAAAACCGAAGACGTCGACATGATTTTTGTGCGGGAGAACTCCGAGGGCGAGTACGCCGGCAGCGGCGCCTGGCTCTACCCCGACACCGGCCACGAGGTCGTCATTCAAAACGGCGTCTTCTCGCGCCACGGCTGCGAGCGGGTCATCCGCTACGCCTTTGAGCTGGCAAAATCTACTGGCCGCACCCTGACCAGCGTCAGCAAGGGAAACGCCTTAAACTACTCCATGGTCTTCTGGGACAAGGTCTTCGCCGAAGTCGCCAAAGAGTACCCGACCGTCGTGACAAAGAAGCTTCTGGTCGACGCCGCCAGCATGTTCATGGTGCGCGACCCCGCCCGCTT
This sequence comes from Terriglobales bacterium, assembly GCA_035561375.1. GTDB lineage: Bacteria > Bacillota > Clostridia > Oscillospirales > Feifaniaceae > DATMXT01. The sequence goes on from DATMXT010000166.1 coordinate 1,790, forward strand.
TGGCGTCGTCGTCACCTCCAACCTCTTCGGCGACATCCTGACCGACCTCGGCGCCGCCATCGCGGGCGGCATGGGGCTTGCGGCCGGGGCCAACTTGAACCCCGAGCGCAAATACCCTTCGATGTTCGAGCCCATCCACGGCTCGGCCCCCGACATCGCGGGGCGTGGCCTTGCCAACCCGCTTGCCACCGTCTGGGCCGCAAGCCAGATGCTCGACCACCTCGGCCACCCCGAGATGGGCCAAAAGCTCGTCGACGCCATTGAAGACGTGCTGACCCAAGGCAAATTCCTCACGCCGGATATCGGCGGCACCGCCACGACCGGGGAGGTCGGCGCCGCGGTGCTGGCCAGGCTCCAATGACCGAGGAGGCCCGCCGCAGGGCGCTGCTGCTCTTTTTCGCGGTCGTCGCCCTTTCGGCCGTCGCCACCGGCATGTTCGAGCCGGTCATGTCGAGCTATTATAAGGACGCCTATCATGTGACGGCGGTCCAGCGCGGCTTCATCGAGTTCCCGCGGGAGACCCCCGGCATGCTCTGCGCCGTCCTCATCGCCGCCCTCTCGACGCTGGGCGACATCCGAATTGCGCTGATCTCCCACATTCTGGCCGCCATCGGGCTCGGGGTGCTCGGGCTTTTCACGCCGGCCTACGGCGTCATGCTGACCTTTCTCTTCATCTACTCGATGGGCACCCACCTCTTTTTGCCGGTGCAGGACGCCATCGGCATGTCGCTGGCCGAGCCCGGCTACGTCGGACGCCGCATGGGGCAGTACGCGTCGGTGCGGGCGGGGTTCAGCTTCTTCGCGGCGGGCGTCGTCTTTGTCGGCTTTCGCGCCGGCTTTTTCGACTTCACCCGCACCCCCAAGCTCAACTTCGTTATCGGCGCCGCCGCCTTCGGCCTTGCCGCCCTCTTCACCGCGCTGCTGATTCGCACCGTAAGGCCCCAAAAGGCTGCCTCCAAGAAGTTCAAGCTCATTTACCGCAGACAGTATAAATACTATTATCTTTTGACCGTGCTGGGCGGCGTGCAAAAGCAGATCGCCCTCGTCTACGGCTCATGGGTCGTCATTGAGCTGCTGGGCAAGGGAGCCGACACCCTGGCGCTGCTCTACATCGTGGCCAATTTCCTGTGCATATTCTTCATGCGGGCGCTGGGCGGCTGGATTGACCGCCTTGGCATTAAAAAGATGATGTTCCTCGACGCCTTCACGTTTATCGGGGTCTACGTCGTCTATGGGCTTGGGGTCTGGTCCATTGAGAGCGCCGCCATCTCCAGGGCTCTCGCGGCCGGCGCCGTCTACGCCCTCTTTGTGGCCGACCGGCTCTCCATGCAGGTCGGCATGGTCAAGTCGGTCTACCTGCGCTCCATCGCCTGGGACCCGAAAGAGGTCTCGGCTGTGCTCTCGACGGGGACGAGCTTCGACCACATCGTCACCATTTTCGCCGGGGCCGCTGGCGGCCTCATCTGGGAGCACTGGGGCAGCCACTGGGTCTTTTTTGTGGCTGCCGCCTTCTCGGTCGGCAACGTTCTCATCGCGGCCATCGTGAAACCGGAGGAGGAGCAGGCCTTTGCCGCAGACATGCGGGAACAGCTTGCGGCCAAAGAGAACACTTAAAAAAGAGGGCTTCGGATGAAGCCCTCTTTTTTTGTCTGTGATTGTGCAAAAAGGGCTGCCCTCTGTAAAAGAGGGCGGCCCTGTGCGCCTGCTTATTTCTTATTCGAGCACGTAGACCCGCACCTTGCGGCGGCCGAAGCTGATGCACTCGTCGTAGGTCTCAAAGAATAAATCGATTCGGGCGCCCTTGATGGCGCCGCCCGTGTCCTCCGCCACCGCAAACCCGTAGGCCACCCGGCCGTTGGGGTAAGTGATATAGAGCCGTGAGCCCAGCGGAATCACTTTAGGGTCCACCGCCACATAGCCGACCTGCACCGCTTTGCCGGAGCGGGTCACATCGCCCCATACGCCGCCCTCGCCGTAAGTGTAGGCCGTGGCGGTCATGTCGAGGTAGAAGGAGTAGCGGGTCGCGTCGGAGCGGGAGGTGGAGACCGTCCCGCCGACGCCGTAGGCCACGATGCCGGTGACGGGCTCCTTGATGACCTCCTCCTCGAGGACGCGGGTCTGGACGAGGTTGCCGTTCAGATATTTGTGCTCAAGGGTCGAGACGGCAAGTCCCTCAATGCCTGCCGTCGTCTCCACAAAGGAGCCGACCGGCACGTTCTGGGAGGCCACACGGCGCACGTCATAGGGTATTGGCGTTTCCTCGGTCACGATCTCATAGCTGACGCGCGCGATGTCGACTTCCATGCCCTTGAATACGGGACAGTCGAGTCTGTAATTGAGCTGGTCCCCGTCGCGAAGCGCGACGCCGGCCTTCTGGAGCAGGCTGTATACGGTGTCGCCGGTCGTCTCTACGGTGTGGGTGGCCCCGTCAACGGAAATTTTCACGTCGAAGGCCTGGTTGATGGAGATGTCGATAAAATACGGGGTCTTTGAGTTGACGGATACGTCGTCCTCAAGGCCGAGCGAAAACATGCTGCCCTGTGCGATGGAATAGGGGTCGTTGTCGAGTGTTCGGAAGACTTCCACAGCGTCTCCGCTATGGACGACGGCCACCCGGGTCGACAGCACCATGAAAGCGAGATACAGCAAAGTCGCTCCGAAAAGCGCAAGTTCAGGCTTGTACCGTCGCAGGACCCCGGCGGGCAGGTGCCGCGGCAGACCCTTCGGTTTGTGTAACACGATTTTGAACCTCCGGTGATTTGATTTGGTACCATTTTACCCGCACAAAACTGAGAATATACGGAAAAAATGGTGAGCGGTCTCAATATCTGAGACCGCAAAGCCAAATATCGACCATGACGAGTTCGAGGCTGTTGTGTTGTAATACCATGTTTACATGGTATCACTGTCCATGTGCGTTTTTTGCGAAAGCAGAAAAATCGCACGGACGATAAAATGATTATATGGCCGTTGACCGATGTCGACGGCCATTATAACACAATAATCACGGCTTGTCAAAACAAAACGGCAGAGTTTTAGGAAAATTCTTCCGGCGTCTCGAAAAGGGGTACATCACCCCAAAGTCACGTCGAGGATCATCATGAGGATGAAACCGGCCAGAACGCCGACCGAGGCCAGCCGCTTGTTGTCCTTGAAGGATTCGGGAATGAGCTCGGAGCAGACGACCGAGATCATGGCGCCGGCCGAAAAGGAGAGCACGGCCGGCAGCGCCGTCCGGGTGGCCATGGCGAAGAGCACGCCGAGGACGCCGAATACCGGCTCGACAAGCCCCGAGGCCTGCCCAATTAAAAAACTCGAAAGCCTCGATGCGCCAGCGCGGCGCATCGGCATGGCGACGCAGGTGCCCTCCGGGAAGTTTTGAAGTCCGATGCCAAGCGCCAGCAGCATGGCGCCGGTGACGGTGGCGCCTTCAATGCCTAAGGCCGCGCTGCCGAAAGCGACGCCGACCGCCATGCCCTCCGGGATGTTGTGCATGGTCACCGCGGTCACGAGCAGCACTGAGCTGCGCAGCGTGCCGTCCGCCTCGCGGGTGGCGGGCAGGCGCTCAAGAAGGACGTCGCTCGCCATGACAAAGAGCCCGCCTGCGGCAAAGCCCAGGGCGCAGATGAGGGCGGCGTTGTCCCCGAGGCTGCCGGCCAGCTCAATGGCGGGCGCCAGGAGCGACCAGAAGGAGGCCGCAATCATGACGCCGGCCGAAAAGCCCATCATGGCGTCAAGAAGGCGGCGGTTGACAGATTTAAAGAAAAAAACCGGCGCAGCGCCTGCAGCCGTCACGCCCCAGGTGAAGAGGGTGGCCAAGAGCCCCTGAATCACCGGAGAGAGGGAGAGAAACCATTCCAAAATAAAAAACCCCCTGCGACATATCTTGCATTCTAACTTATGTCGCAGGGGGTCCTCATGTGACGAAAAAGGGCGGCGGCTCAGACCTTACGTATCCAGCCGAACCTGTCGGGGCGCTTGCCCCACTGGATGCCGACGAGTTCATCGTAAATTTTCTGGGAGAGGGGGCCGGTCTTGGTCTTGTCCCCGCCGACCGCCATGCGCTGTCCCTTGTACACGAGCTCGCCGATGGGGGAGATGACGGCGGCGGTGCCCACGCCAAAGACCTCTTCAAGGGTGCCGGCCTCATCGGCGGCAATGAGCTCGTCGACCGACAGCGCCCGCTCCTCGCAGGGCACGCCCCAGTCCCTCAGAATGGCCAGAATGGAGTCGCGGGTGACGCCGGGCAGAATGGTGCCGTCGAGGGGGGAGGTGTAGACCTTGCCCGCAATCTTGAACATGCAGTTCATGGTGCCGACCTCTTCGACTTTGGTGCGGGTGGCGCCGTCAAGCCAGAGCACCTGGGCGCAGCCGAAGGACTCGGCCTTTGTCTGGGCCAAGAGCGCCGGGGCGTAGTTGCCGCCGCACTTCGTAAAGCCCGTGCCGCCCTTGACGGCCCGCACCAGCTCGTCCTCAATCAGGATGCTGACCGGAGTCAGGCCGGTGCTGTAATAGGGCCCCACGGGGCTCAGGACGACCATAAACTTATAGCTTTTGGAGGGGTGGACCGAGACGCTCGGCTCAGTGGCAAAGCAGAAGGGGCGGATGTAGAGCGAGGTCTCGGGGGCGGTGGGCACCCAGTCGCGGTCGAGGTCGACGACGGCCCTGACGCACTCGACAAAGAGCTCTTCGGGAATCGTGGGAATGGATATGCGGGCGGCCGAGCTGTTGAAGCGGGCGGCGTTTTTGTCGGGCCGGAAGAGCAGCACCGAGCCGTCCGGCGCGGGATAGGCCTTGAGCCCCTCAAAGAGCTCCTGCCCGTAGTGAAAGACCATGCAGGAGGGGTCAAGCGAAATGGGACCGTAGGGGACGATGGCGGGCTCGCCCCACGCGCCGTCATCATAATCCATCACCAGCATGTGGTCCGTGTAGTACTTTCCAAAGCCGAGCGCCGCAGAGTCCGGCTTTGGTTTTGGGGCCGGATTTTTCTGAACCCCGATTTTCATCAGATGACACCTCCATGT
>DATMXT010000167.1:0-3611 GCA_035561375.1 Terriglobales bacterium
GTTAATATATCGTTTAGGGAGTGATAAACACATGAAAAAGGCGCTGCAGGAAATCCGGGAGCGCGCCGCAAAAGCGGTGGAGGGGTCCCAGGGACTTGCCGAAATCGAGCAGGTCAGGGTCGAGCTGCTCGGAAAAAAGAGCGAGCTCGCCGGCATCATGAAAAAAATGGGGGGGCTGACCCCCGACGAGCGCCGCGACATCGGGCAGATTGCAAACACGGTCCGGGGCGAAATCGAGGCCCTCATCGAGCGCCGCAAGGCCGCCCTCGCGGCCCTTGCCACTGAGGCGCGCATGGGCGCCGAGCGGCTTGACGTGACGGCCCCCGGTACCGAGTACGCCATCGGCGGCCGGCATCCGCTCAACATCGTCTTAGACGAGCTCAAAGAGATTTTTGTCGGCATGGGGTATGAGATTGCGGAGGGACCCGAGGTGGAGTACGACCTCTACAACTTCGAAATGCTCAACATCCCGAAAGACCACCCGGCCCGCGACACCCAGGACACCTTCTATATCAACGACAACATCGTGCTGCGCACCCAGACGTCGCCGGTGCAGGTGCGCACCATGTTAAACCACCCGCTGCCCATCCGCATCATTTCGCCCGGCCGCGTCTACCGCTCCGACGCCATCGACGCCACCCACTCGCCGGTCTTCCATCAAATTGAGGGGCTTGTCGTCGACGAGGGCATCACGCTGGGCGACCTGAAGGCGACGCTTGAGGTCTTTGCCAAGCGCATGTACGGCGAGGACACCGTCGTGCGCTTTCGGCCCTCCCACTTCCCCTTCACCGAGCCGTCGGCCGAAATGGACATCATGTGCTTCAAGTGCCACGGCAAGGGCTGCCCCTTATGCAAGGGCGAGGGCTGGATTGAAATTCTGGGCTCCGGTATGGTGCACCCGAAGGTGCTGGCGGGGTGCGGCATCGACCCCGGGAAATACAGCGGCTGGGCTTTCGGCATGGGGCTGGAGCGCATCGTCATGCGCAAATATCAGGTCGACGACCTGCGCAACTTTTTCGAAAACGACCTGCGCTTCCTCGGCCAGTTCAATTAGGGGGTATCGAACATGAAGCTATCTAAAAAGTGGTTAAATGAATACGTCGAGCTGCCAAAAGAGCTGACGCTTCGGCAGTTTGCCGATACGATGGCCATGGCGGGATTTTGCGTCGGCGGGGTTAATGCACCGGGCGAGGGCATTGAGAAAGTGGTCGTGGGAAAGCTGCTCAAAATCGAGGGGCACCCCACAAGGCCGAAGTACTATGTCTGCCAGGTCGACGTCGGCGACCGCATTCTCCAGCAGGTGACGGCGGCCCCCAACCTGAAGGAAGGGGCGCTGTGTCCCGTCTGCCTGCCGGGCGGCAAGGTCAAGGGCGGCCACGAGGGCGGCATGACCATAGGCTCCGCCGAGTTTGACGGGGTCAAAAGCGAGGGCATGATGTGCTCGCTGCCGGAGCTTGGACTGACGGTTTCGGATTTCCCCTACGGCATTGAAAACGGCATTTTCTTCATTGAGGAGCCATGCGTTGTCGGGCAGGACATCAAGGGCGTCTTAGGGCTTGACGACGTGATATACGACATGGAGATCACGGCCAACCGCCCCGACGCGCAGTCGGTCATCGGCATCTCCCGCGAGGTGGCGGCCGCCTTTGACAAGCCCTTCAAGGGGCATACCCCCGCCGTCAAAAGCGGGGCCGGGAAGCTCGAGGAGCTCGTCGACGTCAAGGTTGAGGCCCCCGTCCTCTGCCCCCGATACACGGCAAGGGCCATCACAAACGTCAAAATCGGGCCCTCCCCCAAGTGGCTGCGCGAGCGGGTCAAAGCGGGCGGCATGCGCCCCATCAACAACATCGTCGACATCACGAACTACATCATGATGGAGTACGGCCAGCCCATGCACGCCTTCGACATCCGCGAGATCGCGCCGGAGGGCGGCCGCGGCCACATCGTGGTGCGGCAGGCGGGAGAGGGCGTGACCTTCACGACCCTCGACCGCGAGGAGCGGGACATTCCGGAGGGGACCCTCATGATCTGCAACGCGCATGAGCCCATCGGCATCGCCGGCATCATGGGCGGCCTGCAGTCCGGCATCAAGCCGGACACCCGCACCGTCGTGTTCGAGTCGGCCAACTTCCACTACGCGGGGCTGCGCCGCTCGGGGCGCAAGCTGGGGCTGCACACCGACGCCCTGGCCCGCTACGAAAAGGGCATCAGCGCCCGGATGACGAAAGAGGCCGTTGATCGGGCCTGCGAGCTGTGCGAGCTTTTGGGCTGTGCCAACGTGCTGGACGGGACGATTGACGTCGACAACACCGGCTACACCGAGCGCGTCATCAAGCTGGAGCCGGGCAAAATCAACAAGCTGTGCGGCACCGACATCTCCCGTGAGGAGATGGTCAAATATCTCGCGCGGCTCGGCTTTTCGGTCGAGGGGGACAATGTGCATGTCCCCGCCCATCGCGCCGACTGCGAGGGCATGGCCGACCTCGCCGAGGAGATTGTGCGGCTCTACGGGCTGAACAACGTGCCCTCCCGGCTGCACGAGGGGGCCGCGCAGGGCAAATACAGCCCAAGCCAGCTCTTTGAGCAGGCCGCCCACCGCACGCTGACCGGCTTTGGCTTCTTTGAAGCCGTCACTTACACCTTCATCTCGCCCAAATATTACGACAAAATCCGTCGGCCGGAAAATTGCCCGCTGCGAAACTCGGTCGTCATATTGAATCCCCTGGGCGAGGACACCAGCATCCTGCGCACGACGACGCTGCCCTCCATGTGCGAGGTGCTGGCGAAAAACTACAACAACCGCAACATGAAAGCCCGGCTCTTTGAGATGGGCAAAGTGTTCCTGCCGAACGCCGACAGCGAGCAGCTGCCGGACGAGCGGATCATCGTCACAATCGGCATGTACGGCGAGTGCGGCTTCTACGACGCCAAGGGTGCGGCAGAGAGTCTCTGCAAAGCCCTGCGCGTGGAGGCCCCCGCCTTTGAGGCCCTGCGGGACGACCCATCCTATCACAGCGGGCGTTGCGCCAAAATTTACGTCGGAGGAAAACCCGCCGGCATTGTCGGCGAGCTGCACCCCGCGGTGCTTGAAAACTACGGCATCGGCGAGGCGGCCTACGTCGTCACCTTAGACCTTGCGGCGCTCTACGAACACCGGCTGCCCGACCCGCTCTACACGCCGCTGCCGAAATACCCCGCCGTCACCCGCGACATCGCCTTAGTGTGCGACGATGCGCTGGAGGTCGCCCGCATTGAGGAAGTGCTGAAGGGGGTCTGCGGACAGCTCCTTGAGCAGTGCAAGCTCTTCGACGTCTTCCGCGGCGGCAATTTGGGCAAGGACAAGAAATCGGTCGCCTTCTCACTCGTGCTGCGCGACCGCGCGGCCACCCTGACCGACGAGACGGTGGGCAAGCTGCTGGCTGAGGCGCTGGACATTCTGGCGCAAAAATACGGCTGCACCTTGCGGGCATAAACATTATCCCAGAAACTGAACCTGCGCCGGTTTTTGCCGCATTCAAAAAGCATCCCTCTCCGTTGTGAACAGGTCCAGTTTGTGCGGACAGTAAAAAAAGTGCCCCCTTGGCAGGGAAACAGCTTATATGGAATGGCGC
>DATMXT010000168.1:0-8711 GCA_035561375.1 Terriglobales bacterium
CCTCAAGCCCCAGCTTTGTCTTATAGAGGTAAATGCCGGCCGCAATGGCAATGGCGATGGCGAGATAGACAAAGGGGTTGTAGGAGAACAGCAGCTCCCCCGCGACCGGCAGGTCCGAAAGCCCTTCAATGTGGATGTTGCCGATGGCGGCCGTGATGCCGGCCGGCAGCTTTAAGGTGCCGGTGGGCGACTTGCCCAGCATATAGACGCCGATGAGGTTGGAGAGCCCGACGCCGAAAATGGTCAGGGTCAGCCCCGTCACGTTCTGGTTGGCCATGAAAGTGACCGTGAGCACCGCGTAAATGAGGCTCGACAGCACGCCGCCAAGAAATGCCGCCGCCAGCGCGATCCAGAAGCTGTCGTACATGTAGCCCCACATGAAGCCGGCGCAGGCCCCGATTGACATGATGCCCTCGACGCCCAAGTTGAGGTGTCCCGCCTTCTCGCAGATGATTTCGCCCACAGTGCCCAGCAGCAGGGGCGTGCCGGCGATGACGGCGGCGACTAAAAACTTGATGATGGCGTTCATTTCGGCGTTCATTTCCCGTTCCCTCCCCTGCCAATGACAAACCGGTAGTTGACAAAAAACTCGCAGCCGAGTATGAAGAACAAAATGATGCCCTGCAGTACGTCGGCGCAGTTGGTCGAGATGCCGTAGGTCGACTGCACGACGCTGCTCCCCTTCTCGAGGACGGCGAACAAAAAGGTGATGACGAAAATGGCCCTCGGGTCAAGCCTCCCCAGCCACGCGATGATGATGGCCGTAAAGCCGACGCCGCCCGCCACAGACGGCGTCAGCGTGATGTCTGCCCCCGTCGCCTGAATCATGCCGCAGAGGCCCGCGACCGCCCCCGACAAAAACATTGTGCGCAGCATGATTTTTTTGACGTTCATGCCGGCGTACCGCGCCGTGTCCTGGCTCTCGCCGACCACCGCAATCTCGTATCCCTGCTTGGTGTATCTGAGATAGACAAAGACCGCCGCAAGGAGAATGAGCGCGATGAGCCAGCCGAAATGCACGCCGAACACCTTGTCAAGCGTCGCGTTTTTGGAAAACCGGGCGATTGCCGTGTAGCCCTGCAGCTCGGGGTCCATCCAGGGGCCGTCGCGCAGGTATTTGACGATGTACTGCGCAATGTAGTTGAGCATGAGGGTGAACAGCGTCTCGTTTGTGCCAAACCGGGTCTTAAACCAGGCCGGAATCAGACCCCACAGCCCGCCGCCCAAGGCCCCGGCCACCAGCATAATCATAATAAGCCCCCAGTGGTTCCATCCGTCGTGGTAGAGGGCGAAATAGCTGGCGAAGGCCGCTCCCATCGTAATCTGACCCTCGGCCCCGATGTTCCAGAAGTGCATTTTAAAGGCCATCGTCACGGCAAGCGACGCGATGAGCATGGGGACCATGAGCTTGACGGTGCCCTGCACCGCGAGCTTGCTGCGGAAGGCGCCGCTGACAATTGTGCCGTAGATGGCGGCGGGGCTCTGCCCTAAGGACAAAATGAAGAGCCCGCCGACACAGAGGGACAGCGCCAGCGCCGCAAACCGCAGCATCGTGGCGGTGCGCGCCGGAAGCTCGGCCCGCCTTATAATGCGCACCGGGGCGTCGTGCATTTTCTTCACGCCGACACCTCCTCATAGGTCGTTCCGGTCATCATGAGCCCGATTTGCTCCTTCGTGACCGTTTTGGCGTCCGCAACGCCGGTGACCCGCCCGTGGCAGAGCACCATGATGCGGTCGGACAGCTCGAGCAGCACGTCGAGGTCCTCGCCGATATACATGACGGCCACGCCCCTGCCCTTTTGCTCGTTTAAGAGGTCGTAGACCGTATTTGACGAATTGATGTCAAGCCCCCGCACCGGGTAGGCCGTGATGAGCAGGTCCGGCCCCGACTCGATTTCTCGGCCGAGCAGCACTTTTTGCACATTGCCGCCCGACAGCAAGCGGACCGGCACCTCGACGCCCGGCGTGACGATGCCGAGCTTGTCCACAAGCGACAGGGCCAGCGCCTTTGCGGGCCCCCGGTCAATAAAGGGCCCCTTATTTTCCCTGTAGGTTTTGAGCAGCATGTTGTCCACCATGCCCATGCCGGACACGAGGCCCATGCCAAGCCGGTCCTCCGGCACAAAGCTCATGCTGATGCCAAGTCCGATAATCTCGGCCGGCGTCTTGCCGAGCAGGTTTTCCTTCTTGTAAAGGGCTGCGCCTTTACTGGCCCTTGTCAGCCCCGCAATGGCCTCGCAGAGCTCCTTTTGGCCGCTGCCGGCAATTCCGGCCACCCCTAAAATCTCTCCGGTGCGAATGGAGAACGACACGTCGTCAATGGCCTTTGTCCCGTCGGGGCGCACGACGGTCAGGTCGACGACGTTTAAAATCACTTTTGGCTCTACGGGTTTTGGCCGCTCGATTTCAAGGCTTACAGGCCGCCCTACCATGAGCTCGGTCAGCTGCATGAGGTCGGTCTCGGCCGTCTTCACGGTGCCCACCGACCTGCCCTTGCGCAAAATGGCCACCCGGTCGCTGAGCTCAATGACTTCATTTAATTTGTGCGTGATGATGATGACGGCACACCCGTTGGCCTTCATGCGCCGCAAAATGGTGAAGAGCTTTGCGGTCTCCTGCGGCGTCAAAACGGCGGTCGGCTCGTCCAGAATTAAAATCTGAGCGCCGCGGTAGAGCATTTTCAAAATCTCGACCGTCTGCTTCTCGCTGACCGACATGTCGCAAACCCGCTTCCAGGGGTCAATTTCAAGGCCGCTCACCTTGCAGATGCCCTCAATCTCGGCGGCGAGCTCGCGGGGCTTTACGCGCTTCTCATCGGCGCCCAGCACGATGTTGTCCATGGCCGTGAAAATTTCGACCAGCTTGAAGTGCTGGTGAATCATGCCGATGCCAAGGCCCATGGCGTCGATGGGCGAGCGGATGTGCGCAAACTCCCCGCCCACGTAAATCTCCCCCCCGTCGGGGTGATAGATGCCCGACAGCATGTTCATGAGCGTCGTCTTGCCCGAGCCGTTTTCGCCGAGCAGCGCGAGGATTTCCCCGTATTTAACCGACAAATCGACCTCGTCGTTCGCCACGACGGGGCCGAAAGTCTTGGTGATTTTGCGGCACTCAATCGCGTACTTTTCCACGCTTCACCCTCCACAAGGAAAATACGGGCGGCCCTCCCCCGCGGGAGGGCCGTCCGTCAGGCAGCCCAAGTCTTACTCGGCCACAACGTTCTTGAAATACCAGTTGACGTCGGAGTAGGTGGCGCTGGTCTTCATCGTGCCGTCATTCGACTCAATTTCACCGTCGAACACATCCCACTCGCCCGAGACGATCTTGTCCTTGGCGGCCTCAATGGCCTCGGCGGTGCCCGCCTCACAGAGCGCGGAGAGGTCGGCCAGGCCCACAAAGCCCTCGGCCAGGCCGCCGTAGTAGTTTTCGCCGGTCCAGGTGCCGTTAATGACGTTCTCGATGGCCCACTTGTAGTAGACGTCCCAGTGCCAGATGGCGGAGGTCAAAACGGCGTTCGGAGCGTCCTTGGACATGTCGGAGTTGTAGCCGACGCCAAAGACCCCGGCGCGCTCGGCGGCAAGCTGCGGGTTGGGGGTGTCGCAGTGCTGGCCGATGACGTCGCAGCCCGCATCGATGAGGGCCTGGGCGGCCTGGCCTTCAGCCTCGGGCGCAAACCAGCTGTTCGTGACCTTCACATAGACCTTGCAGTCGGGGTTGACCGAGTAGGCGCCCATGGCAAACGCGTCGAGTCCGCTCGTGACTTCGCCGTTGTCGGTGCCCCAGGCGGCGACATAGCCGATCTTGTCCGTCGTGGTCTTGAGGCCGGCGGCGATGCCGGAGAGGTAGCGGGCCTGATAAATGCGGCCGAAGTAGTTGTTGAAGTTGGCGCCGTTCGACTTGTAGCCGGTCCCGTGCGAGAAGATGACGTCCGGATACTCCTCGGCGAGGGCTTCGCAGTAGTTCATATAGCCCCAGCTGGTCGCAAAGATGATCTGGCAGCCCTCTTCGATGCACTCGAGCATGGCGTTCTCAATGGCGGTGGCGTTGTCGTCGGCGATGTTGTTCTTGCGGATGATCTGGCTCTCGTCGACGCCAAGCGCCTCGCAGGCTTTGACGATGCCCTGGTCGTGGGTGTAGGTATAGCCGGAGCCCTCGGCGGGATCGGAGATGTGAATGACGCCGATCTTAAGCTCTTCCTTGGGGACGGCCGGGAACAGACCTGTGGTCTCGGGGGTTTCAGGCGTGGTCTCGGGGTTCTCCGGGGCCGGCTCTTCCTTTTGTGAGCATCCCGCGGCAAGGGCAAACAGCATGGCCACGGCGAGCAGCAGCGCAAGATACTTCTTCATGGTACTTTCCTCCAACCTTTCAACTTGAATGTATGTATATAAAGGGTATTCCCTTTATACCGCATGATGAAAACCGAGCCTCACCCGCAAAACTGAACGCGGCCCCCGTCCATCGAGGCGACTCTGGCCAGGGACTCCACCCGGATTCCCTGCTCCCGCAGCAGCGCCCCGCCCTCCTGAAACGCCTTCTCAATGACGATGCCCACCCCGACAAGCTCCGCCCCCGACTGCCGCACAATGTCGGCCAGCGCCAACACGGCGTTTCCGTGGGCCAGAAAATCGTCGATGATGAGCACCCTGTCCGAAGAGCTCAGAAAACGCTTTGACACCGCGATGTCGTAAGTTGTCTCATGGGTGTAGGAGACGGCGCGGCTGCTATAGACCTCGCCCGGAATATTGCTTGTCCGGTGCTTTTTGGCAAACACGACCGGACAAGAAAAATACTGCGCCGTGATGCAGGCTACTCCTATCCCGGATGCTTCGATAGTAAGTACCTTATTTACGGCGCAGTCCCTAAAAATGCTTGCAAATTCCCTGCCGAGCTCGTTGAAGAGCCCTATGTCCATCTGATGATTCAAAAAACTGTCCACACGCAAAATGTTGCCGGGCAAGACAATCCCGTCTTTCAAAATGCGCTCTTCAAGAAGTTTCAAGCTTCACCACCGCCAATCCCAGTCAAAAGAATGACATGATGCTATTATACTACTCGATTACCGCTTTATTTTCAATTGACACAAGCCCACAAAGTTTGACAAAATAATGTTCGAAACTTGCGCAATGTGACGATATTATGGGCCGCGGCATAATCCGCGGCCCATATGTAGTGGGACTGCTTATCTGAAACGGTTTTACGAAATCAAGGACTTATAACGTCCGCCGTTAATCTTACAGCGTATTGGCGCATCCCAGCACCTCGCGCAGCTTGTGGGCGACCACCTCGCGGATGGCGTCGCGGGCAGGCGTCAGGTACTGTCTCGGGTCAAAGTGGTCCGGGTGCTCCGCCAAATGTCTGCGCACCGAGGCGGTCATGGCGAGGCGCAGGTCGGAGTCTATGTTGATTTTGCAGACCGCCATCGAGGCGGCCTTGCGCAGCATGTCCTCCGGCACGCCGACGGCGCCCGGCATGGCCCCGCCGTTTTCATTGACCATTTTGACGTACTCCTGCATCACGGACGACGCGCCGTGCAGCACAATCGGGAAGCCGGGCAGCCTGCGGCCGACCTCCTCGAGGATGTCAAAGCGCAGCTGCGGCTTGGTGCCGGGCTTGAACTTGTAGGCGCCGTGGCTGGTGCCGATGGCGATGGCCAGGGAGTCGACGCCGGTGCGCATGACAAATTCCTCGACCTGCGCGGGGTCGGTGTAGGACGAGTTCTCGGCCGAGACATTCACCGCGTCCTCGACGCCGGCAAGCCGCCCCAGCTCCCCCTCGACGACGACGCCCTTGGCGTGGGCGTAGTCCACCACCTGTTTTGTCAGGGCGACGTTTTCGTCAAAAGAGTACTTGGAGCCGTCTATCATCACGGAGGAAAAGCCGCCCTCAATGCAGGACTTGCAGAGCTCAAAACTGTCGCCGTGGTCGAGGTGAAGCGCGATGGGAAGGCCGGTGTCCTCGATGGCCGCCTCCACGAGCTTCATGAGGTAGACGTGCTTGGCGTATTTCCTGGCTCCGGCCGAAACCTGGAGAATGAGGGGCGACCGCTCCTGCATCGCGGCCTCGGTGATGCCCTGCACGATCTCCATGTTGTTGACGTTGAAGGCGCCGATGGCGTACCCGCCGGCATAGGCCGCCTTGAACATCTCGGTTGTTGTGACAAGAGGCATGGGCCTCGCTCCTTTCAAATTATGTTATCTCTATTCTATAACCTGTCGTCGTCGATTTCAAGCGTAATCAGCCCCGCCGAAAGTGACGCGACGTCCCGCACGTCGTGGGTGACGACGACGGCCGTGCGCCCGGCGAGGTTCCCCAGCAAATACGCTGCGACGAGGGCCCTCGTCTCGTCGTCGAGCCCCTTGAAGGGCTCGTCGATGAAAAGGGCCTCCCCTTTTGACATCAAGGCCCTTACGACGGCCACGCGGCGGCGCATTCCGCCCGAAAGCTCAGCCACCGGCTTTGTGGCGTCCTCGCCCGCGAGCCCCACGGCCGCAAGATGCGCGTAGATGTCCCCCGGCGGGCAGACCAGCCTGACGTTGGCGGCGCCCGACGCCGTCTCGCAAAGGCGGTCCTCCTGAAAGACCGCGCCGAGCCTTTGCGGCACGCCGGTGATGGCGCCGGAATCGGGCTTTACAAGTCCCATCAGCATGTGGAGCAGCGTCGTCTTGCCGCTGCCCGACGGGCCCATGACGCAGGTGATTTTCCCGTCCGGGAAATCCGCCGTCAGGTCCCGGATGACCCTGTTTTCGCCGTACGACTTAAATAAATGCTCCACCCTCATACCGACGGCCCCCGTTCGACTCTTGCGGCAGCCATGTGCAGCAGCCCGGCCACGGCCCGCTCCAGCAGCGCCGAAAGCAGGATGATGACGACGGTCCACGCGAAGACCTCGCCGGTGGACAGATAGATTTTGGCCTGATAGAGGCGCTCGCCGATGGTGCCGGTCGGAAGACCTATGACCTCGGCCGCAACCCCGGCCTTCCAGCACATGCCGAGTGCCACGCCGGCCGAAGAGGCGACGGAGGGCAGCACGGCCGGCAGATAGACATAGAGCATGCGGCCCACACGGGAGACCCCGAAGACCCTCGTCATCTCGACGAGCTTTGGGTCTATGGCTGAAATGCCCTGCAGCGTCCCGGCATAGATGATGGGGAGCCCCATGATGAAGGCCGTAAAGGTCGAAAGCCCCTTTGAGCCCACCCACAGCAGCGCCAGAATGATAAAGGAGGCGACGGGGGTGGCCCGCATGACCGCCGTCAGCGGCCGCATGAGGGCCCTGACCGTCTCGCTCTTTGCGGCCGCCGCCCCGAAGACCACCCCGCAGACAAACGCCAGCAAAAAGCCCTGCGTGATGCGCAGCATCGTGCTCATGGCAATGCGCCAAAAGCCGGCATTCCCCACCATGTCAAAGAGCGTCTTCACGACTTCAACGGGCGACACTAAGAGCAGCTCCTGCGAAAGCAGCGCCGCAGCCGCCTGCCAGGCGATAAGCCAGAAGCAGACGGCGGCGGCGCGAATGATTTTTTTCTCACTTCTCACTTGAGGTAGAAGTCTTCGTCAGGCAGCTTTCCTGCGACCGAGTCCGGATTTTGCTCGTAGAGCGCCGCCAGATACCCGTCTGTTTTCGCGGTCATTTCATCCCCCGTCAGCAGCGTGATGTTGCAGTAGGGCAGGGCGGCCTTGGCGATCGCCTCCGGCACGATGTCGTAGGAGCCGATCAAAGCGGCGGCGTCGTCGGGGTCGGTGGCGACCTTGTCGACCGAGGCCCTGTAGTCCTCCATGAACTCGGCAAAGGCCTCGGGATATTCCTGCGCAAACGCCGTGCGCACGCAGACGACGCCGGTGACAATCGTGCTGCCGTCCTCGGAGGCGTTCTCCCACTCCTCGGTCAGGTCAAGGCAGATGCGCACCTTGTCGTTTTTGGCCATGACGGTGGCGACATAGGGCTGGGGCAGCATGGCGATGATGTCGTCCCCGCCCGCCAGCATCGCGGCGACCTCGGTCGACTCCGACTTGTATTCAATGGTCACGTCGGCCGCCGGGTCAATTCCGTTTTTGGCCAGCACATAGTTTAAAGCGAACTCCGGCGTCGTCCCCTTTCCGGTCGTGTAAATGGTCTTGCCTCTTAAATCCTCGACCGAGTGGATGGTATCGCCGGTCTCGACAAAGTAGAGCACCCCCAAGGTGTTGATGCCGGCCATCTGCACGGCCCCCTCCAGCCGCTGGTACAGCACGGCCGCGAGGTTGCAGGGGATGAGGGCCACGTCGACCCCGCCGGTGGCCAGTAGCCCCGTGATCTCATCCGCCTTGCCGTACATGGTAAACTGGTAGTCGTGGCGGGCGGTGCCGGCGCCCACGTCGGCCATGAGGTTGACGATGCCCATCGTGGTCGGCCCCTTGAGGGAGGCGATGCGGAAGGTCGTGCGGTCCGCGGGCTCCGGGGGCTCGGGCGGCACCGGGGCCGGGGTGCAGCCGGCAAGCACAAACATGAAAACAAGGATGAGTGCGGCAAGTCTCTTCATAAAAAACTCCTTTGAAAACTCCTGTGGTAACTCCTTTGAAAGTCCGTAGGTAAATCATACCATCAACCGGCCAAATCGTAAAGCCGTGCGGGCGTTTGCCGATATTTTACCCCGCCCGCCGCTTCCACGCCGGGCATCCGGCATTTTTAGGCCTTTCTGCCCTCAATCTTTATAAAAAGGGCCGCATAGCGC
>DATMXT010000169.1:0-3637 GCA_035561375.1 Terriglobales bacterium
CGGCGATATAGAGCGCCGGCACCGAAATGGCCAGAAAGAAGCTCACAATGCGCAGCATCCTTGAAAAGGAGGTGTAGTAATAGCCGAGGTAATAGTCCTCATTGCTCTGGAAATTCTCGATGAAGAGGTAGGGCACCGTCAGCACGACGGGGCTGCCGTCGACAAAGACGGCTATGCGCCCCTCCAGCAGCTTGCCGGCCACGACGTCGGGCCGCTCGGTGTACCCCGCGGTGCGAAAGACGCTCCACTTCGCGTCCGAAATGAGCTCAATGACGTAGTTGGTGTCGAGCAGGGCGTCAATGTCGATGGCGGAGAGTCTGCGGTAGAGCTCGTTAAGAATCTCGGGCCGCACGAGGCTCTCCATATAGACGACACAAAGCGAGGTGTTGCTCCTGCGGCCCTGGGTCTGGAACTTCATTTTCAGGTCGTTTGTGCGCAGTTTGCGGCGCACAAGGGCGAGGTTTTGCAAAAGGGCTTCGCAAAAGCCCTCCCGCGGCCCGCTCAGAATTTTCTCCCCCTCCGGCTCCGACACCCCGCGGGTGGCAAACTGCTTTGTGTCCATGAGCAGCGCCTCGTCGCAGCCGTCGGCCAGCAAGAGAGAGTCGCCGTAGGAGAGCCCTTTAATGATCTCATCCAGATCGCCCGTCCGCTGCACGCTGTTCACCTGGACGATGCGGCTTTCAATATAGGCGAGCAAATCACCCTCCCCGCCGGCGGGGAGGGTCATGAGGGGCCGCAAGATAAAATCGTCGATGATTTCGGAGTTGACAAGCCCGTCGTAGTAAATAAAACAGAGCGCAAGCCCCTTACCGTCCGCCCCGGCTTCAAACCGGCGATAGCGGATGGGGTCGACGTCTTTGAACAGCTCTTTGATGAGCCCGACGTTTTTATCAAGCCCGCCGGCGAGCTTTTTGCCGGCATGCTTATTCTCCGTCGCCGCCCCGCCCGGCGCGGCTTTACTCGTTTTGTTGCGTGAAAATCTCATAGCGTCTGACCTCGACCAACCTCAAAATGGGCGCTGCGGCGCTCCTGTCATTATCTTGGCCAGATGTCCCCAAAATATGCCATACCAGGGGAATTTCGCTGCCGCGGCGGCCTCGCCGCGAAGTCGGTCGGCGTCTTTACGCGCCCGAAGATTATTCGGCTGACCTGAGCCGGCTGTTTTCAGGGGAGAGTTTTAAATTTTTCCAATCGTCTGTGAGCAGGCTTGTTTCCCGCCACGCCCCGTTTTCCAAGACATATTCATGGAGGAGCACGTCGTATCCGTTTGTCAGCCGGACAAACTCGAACAGGTAGCTTTTCCCGCCGCCCGACGCGTAGACGTCTATCAATTCGCCCTTGTGTTCAACCCGGTCGATGCGGTCAATAAGTTTCAGATTGTTCCCGTAGACGATCTCCACGACGGCCTCGGCCAGATACGACCAGCCGTGGAGCGGCGCGCAGAGAAAGTCCTCGGGAATATAGTTGATTGCCGCGATTTTGAAGCCCACAGCCTGGTCCTCCTCCGCCGTAATCAGCCCGTAATGGTAGGCAAACCCGCTGCCCTTGGAAGCGCCCCTGTCGGAGTCCATTTTTTCCCCGGTGATGGTCTCGAGCTCGACCATATAGTATTTCGTGCCGGCCGGCGTTTCGGTCGGCGCATAGGCCGGCAACAGCTTTAAAAGCGTCGTGTACCCGGTGCCCGCAAAGGAATTCTCAAACGCTTCGAGCGTCACGCTCTTTCGGGCTTCCTGCGTCAGCAGCTCGTAGGCGTAGGGGTAGGGCAGGCGCGACCACCCGACGGTGCCGCATCCGCCCCGGTAGCCGACCATGTTCGAAGCCTCCCGCAAAATCCCATAGTAGGCGAGGAGCAGGTCCTCGGGGTCGTCAAACTTCTTTGTGACGAGGGGCGGCCCGTCGTCCGCTTTCTCGAAGTCCTTGAAAGAATACGGGTTTGGGTAGGGAAGCGCCTTTGAGGGGCGCCGGAAGCGCTCGTCGGTGTTCTCCCCCTCGCTGACGGCACGCACCGAGCCGTCCGGCTCGTCAACCGGCGCGCAAAGCCTGCCGCCCGCAAACAGGTTTTCAGCGGATGTTTCGGGCGGGCTTATGAGGCCGGGCAGCGCAAGGACACAGACAAACCCGAGCAAAACCACCCAGACGGCCGCAAACAGGTACTTTTTATTCAGCTTGAGCACCATGACGGTTCCCCCCTCATATGCGCTTATAGGGTCCTCTCCACACTATATCGCCACCCGCATAAAAAAAGACATGGCCAATCAAAAATGAAAGGCCCTGTCCATATAAGATATGAGGTCTAAAGTTTATGTTCGTTCACAGCCAATTGCCGCAAGCCAACCTGCGACCTCTTCCGGCGCCGCGACGCCGTTTACGGCAAGGCCGGGCAGGATGGTCGACTTCGGACACTCTTGGGAGACGTCATTTTCGATCTGGCCAAAGCCGCCGCCTCCATGCGTGCAAAAGGGAATGACGGTTTTGCCTGTAAAGTCATGCTGCCGCAGGAAGCCGCGCACCGGCGGGGCTATAGTTTTAAACCAGTTGGGCGTTCCGACAAATACGGTTTTGTAGCTGTCTATCGGCTCATTCCCCTCGATCAGCCTTGGGCTGTATCCCCGGGAAATCTGACTTCTGACTTCTTTTACGGCCGTATGATAGTCAAAGGAATACTCCGTTTCCGGAATCAAACGCCTTAAAGCGCCGCCCGTTTGCGCCGCGATTTCCAGCGCCAAATTTTCGGTGCTGTGAAAAAGAGAATAGTATGCGATCAGCGTATCATCCATACAGGCCCGTATCCTTTCGCAAAAATCTCTGCCGGTCGAGCGCTACCGAAGTTCATCTTAACCATACAGCGCTTGAATTTTTAAAAAGGTCTTCTGATTGCGGGCGGGCAGCGAAACGTGGAAGACGAGTGAGCTGAGCACCGCATCGAACAAGTCGGCAGGGAGGTCTACGTCCTCCATCGCCATCTGTCTGTATTCCACATTGGGAAATGTCGTTTCCTCCTTTTCTCGTAACCGCCTGCTGCGGCGGGGCAAACGCCATACCCGCACGGATTTATATGTTGAAATTTATGCTGTGAGCTCCCTGCGATGCTGTAAATGAATGCCGATGTGTCCGATTCCCAAAATCACGACCGAGCTCATCAGCCAAACCACTTTCCCGTATATGCCGAGCAGGAAAAACGCCGCGACAGGCAGCGTCGCGCCGGCGACGGGTACTCCGCAAAAGCTGCTGTAAAAGTCCGCCATGGTCTTTTGGCTTTTGAAATATCTGACCCACCACCCCTCGTACATGAGCATGAGGACCGCTGCGGCAACCAGCCACAGCGACCAGAGTGACCACGGACGAAGATTGAAGTCCGAGAAAATGAGCGCCGTACAGGTGACAAGGGCCTGTCCGACGCGCTCAAAGAGCAGCAGGACCTTGTTTTCGCGCTGAAAATCGTAATCCTCGGGTTGATGCCGTGTCCATATGAGATTGGGAATGGTCAGCATCAGCAGAAAAATGAACCCCATGTATGAAAAGCCCGGATGACCCACTGCTTTTTCCTCCAAAATTAGTTCCCGTCTGTCCCTCTTGAAAGCTCTAATTATCATACCACAGGCCGCCGCACAAAAAAAGACACGGCCTTTATAAAGGC
>DATMXT010000170.1:0-18521 GCA_035561375.1 Terriglobales bacterium
TTTGTGGCCCCCCTCTTCGAATCGGTTCAAAACAGGGCGGCGGCGCTGCCGCCCCCGGACGCGGCCAGAGCCGACGAGCTGCTCGACGGCAAGTACGACAAGGACGCGCAAGGCAAATATCTCCGGCTCACCCTGACGGTCTTCGACGCCGAGCCCTACCCCGAAATCGCGGCCGTTATCAGACAGGAGCTCGCCGAGGCCGGCATTGAGGTGACGGTCGTGCAGCTCCCCTTTGACGAGTGGCAGGAGGACGTGCTGGCGGGCGGCGAATTTGAAATGGCGCTCTCCGGCGGAAGCTGGGGGCCCTACCCCGAGGCCATGATCCACCGGGTGGCGGCGGGCGGGCGGCTCAACTACGGCGGCTACAACATCCAGTCGGTCAGCGACAAGCTGTACGCGGCCATATTCGAGGGGAAACCGGCTTTGCGGGCCTCCTATCTGTCCGACGTGCAGGCGACCCTGCTCGACCATCTGCCCCTCATTCCGCTTGTCGACTGGTATTCGCCCATCGCCCTGCAGGCGCATGTGGAAAACCCGCCCCAGCGCTCGCAGACGCTCTCCCCCTTTGAATACGGTCAGACCGATATGAAATAGGATTATTCACCTAAGGAGCTTTGTCATATGTTTTTATCCGACTACCATGTCCACACCGAAATCTCACCCGACTCACAGGCAGACATTCTCGACATGTGCAGGGCTGCCATGGAACAGGGCCTTGCCGAAGTGGCTTTCACCGACCATCTCGAGTGCGGCGAAGTCTGCATGGGCTGGCAAAACGGCAAAAAGCCCTTCGACCTCGAAAAATACGTCAAAGACCTCGACCGGGCCCGGTTTTTTTGCGGCGACAGGCTCGTCGTCAAAAACGGCATTGAAATCGGCCAGTGGCTTCAGGACCCCGTGCGGGCAACGTGGATTTTCACCGCCATGCCCCTCGACTTTGTCATCTGCTCGCTGCACTCGCCGGCGGGGTTCAACGACATGTACTGGGTGGACTACATGGCGGACAACATAAACGAAGTCATTTACGCCTACGCGAAGGAGTGCGCCGACATGACCGAAGCCGACCTCGACTTCGACACCCTCGGGCACCTGACGCTGCCCTTCCGGTACGCCTCCCGGTTTCGCACCGACTTAAACTACGATCACTGTTTAGACGAGATTGACCGCTGCCTCAAAGCCCTCGCCGAGTCCGGCCGGGCGCTTGAAGTCAACACCAGCGGCCTGCGCTGCCCCTTGGGCGTCATGATGCCGGACCTCCCCTTTTTAAAGCGCTTTAAGGAATTTGGCGGCAAGTACATCACAATCGGCACCGACGCCCACAAGCCACAGGACATCGGGGCCGACGTTAAGGCCGCGCAGGACCTCATCAAGTCGGCCGGCTTTGACGGGTTTGTAACCTTTGACAAGCGGAAAATGACCCACCACCCGATATAAGGCGACACAAAAAAGGAGGAAGATATGAAAAACAAGCTCAATGTCAAGATTCTTGACACCGTGTACAACGTATCCTCCAACGAAAGCGAAGAATATGTGGAGAAGGTGGCGAGGCAGGTCGACCACGCCATGCGCGCGGTGCTCGAGGCCGACACCCGCTCCTCCGTCACCGTGGCCGCCATCTTTGCGGCACTCGGCTTTTGCGATGAAAAACTCAAAGCCGAAATTGCGTCCGAGAACCTGCGCTCGCAACTCAAGAGCTACCTCGAGGACATGAACAAGCTGCGCGCCGAGGCCGAGGACGCCCGCAAGGAGGCCGCCCGGCTCACGCTTGAGGCGAGCCAGCTGCGGACCAAGCTGGCCCGCTTCGAGGCCGGAAATTGAAGCCTCTCCTGCTTGCGCCGGCCGGCTCCATGGAGGCGCTTCGGGCCGCCGTCAAAGGCGGGGCCGACGCCGTCTATCTCGGCGGCTCCCGGCATAACGCCCGCCAGTTCGCCGCAAATTTTGATGAAGAGGAACTCCGGGAGGCTTCGACCCTCTGCCGCGCCGCCGGAGTCAAGCTCTTTGTGACCGTCAACACGCTCGTGACCGACCGCGAGCTTAATTCCATGCGCCCCTATATTGAATTCCTGTGCGCCCTGCCGGTCGACGCCGTCATTGTGCAGGATTTGGGGCTCTTGCGCCGCATCAAAAGCTGGGCGCCGCATCTCCCCGTCATCGCCTCGACGCAGGCCGCCTTAAACAGCCTGCCGGCAGTGGAGCTCGGCGCAAAGCTCGGCTTTACCTCGGCCGTCACAGGCCGCGAGCTTGACGCCGCGGCGCTGGCAAAGCTCGCCGCCGCCGCCCCCATTCCCGTCGAGATGTTTGTGCACGGGGCCCTGTGCTTTTCGGTGTCGGGACAGTGCTATCTGTCGGCCGTCCTCGGGCGGCGCTCGGCCAACCGGGGCCGGTGCGCCGGACCCTGCCGGCTGCCCTACGCCGTGGCGGGCGGCAAGAGCCGCCACATGCTGTCCTTAAAGGACAACTGTCTGGCCGCAAGCCTCGGGAAAATCGAGAAAACGGGGGTCTCGGCCCTCAAAATCGAAGGCCGCATGAAGCGGCCGGAATATGTCTATTCTACGACGCGGCTCTACCGCGCCCTGCTCGACGAGGGCCGCCGCCCGACAAAGGGCGAGCTTGAGTGCCTCGAGGGCATTTTCTCGCGCTCGGGCTTCACATCGGCCTACTTTGACGGGCAACCTGACCGCGATATGTTCGGCATGAGGGACGAATCCCCCTCCCCCCGCGGCGAGGCGCTGCTGGCCCGCGAGACGGCGCTCTTGGCCAAAGCCGAACTTCCGCGGCGGCAGACGCCCGTCACCTTTGAATTTGTCCTTGAAAAAGACCGCCCCGCCCGACTTACCGCCGTCAGCGGGGACAGTCGCGTGACCGTGGAAGGCGAAGTGCCGCAGACGGCCCTTACCCGCCCCACCACCCTCGAAGACGCGGCCGCCGCCCTCTCTAAGACCGGCGGGACCGGCTTTGTCTGCGCCGGGGTGGAGGGCCGGGTGGAGGCGGGGCTCATGCTGCCCCGCGCCGCCCTCAACGCCATGCGCAGAGAGGCCCTCGACAAACTTTCAGCCCTTGACACACAACACGCCGCCATTCCCTGTGACGGCCAAGAGCCTGCCGCACCGGCAGACGTCCCGCAGGGGGAGACAAGGCTGTTCGGCGTCTTTTCCCGCCTCGGCCAGGTGCCGCAAAATGCGCCGCTCGACCTGGTATTCCTGCCGCTCTCGGAACTTGCCGCGCGGCCAAAAGAGGCTGCGGCCACCGGCCTTGCGCTCGGCGCAGACCTGCCGCACGTCGGCGTCCCCGACCTCGCGCCCGCCATCGCCGCCGGGGCAAAGGCCGTCCTTATTCACAACCTCGGCCAGCTTGAAAGTGCAAAGGCCGCGGGGCTTGCCGTCTACGGGGGCCCCGAGCTAAACGCCTTCAACAGCGACGCGCTGCAAACTTTTGCGGGGCTGGGGCTGACGGGCGCCACCCTCTCGTTTGAACTCTCCTTTGCCCAGCAGCGGGACCTTGCGCGCCCGCTGCCCTGCGGCCTTGTCGCCTACGGGCGGCTGCCCCTGATGATAAGCGAAAACTGCCTTTATAAAAACGAGCGCGGCTGCTCCGGCCGGTGCCAGCTGCCTGCAACCCTCACCGACCGGCAGGGGGAGCAGTTTATGCTGATGAGGGACGGCGAGAGCTGCCGCAACGTCCTCTACAACGGCCACACTCTGTATCTTGCCGACCGCGACGAATGGAGGCAAAACGCCTTTGCGCTGCTGCTCTTTACGACAGAGCCCGAAGATGAGGCCGCCGCCGTCATTTCGGCCTACCGGGGCGGACCCGAGGCAAAACCGGCCGACCTGACCCGCGGGCTCTACAACCGCGGCGTCGAATAGCACATTTTTTAATCGAGGTTTCCCGCTTTTCAGTGCACAATAACGCTTGAAGGAGTCCCGTATGCAGATGCAGTATCAGATTTTATCCCCCCTCGCAAAAGCGCCGGCGCGCGCAACCGAGGGCTCGGCAGGCCTTGACCTCACGGCCGCACTTCCAACCCCCTCCTCTATCCCGTCGGGGGCCCGCGCCTTAATTCCCACCGGCATTGCGGTGGCCCTCGAGCCCGGCACTGTGGGGCTGGTCTTCGCCCGCAGCGGGCTTGCCACAAAGCACGGCATCGCCCTCTCCAACGGCGTCGGCGTCATTGACAGCGACTACCGCGGCGAAGTGCGGGTGGGGCTTGTCAACCTGTCGGAGGAGGCCTATGTCATTGAGCCGGGCGAGCGCATCGCCCAGCTCGTCGTCGTCCCCATCTGCATGCCGGAGCCGGTTCTGGTGGAAAAGCTGCCCGAGACGGGGCGCGGGGCGGGCGGATTTGGCTCGACCGGGAGGATGGGCGATGGCCGGTAAGCGCACAAAAACGGGCGGCACCGGCCTTATTCTCATGCTCATCGGCGTCGTGCTGGGCTCTTTTATCGGCGAGCTGACAAAAACTGTCGACGGGCTGTCCTGGCTGTCCTATGGGCGCAGCTTCGGGCTTGGCGCCGCCTCCCCCGTCGTGCTCGACCTCGCGGTGCTCAGAGTGCAGTTCGGAATCGGCTTCACCTTAAACATCGCCATGATTTTAGGGATGGCCGGCGCATTTTACGCCTGGAGGAAATGGTTTTGAGCCGTCCCATTGTACTGGCTTCGGCCTCCCCCCGCCGCAGGGAGCTGCTCTCGGGGCTGGGGCTCTCCTTTGAAGTTGTCGCCGCCGACATCGACGAGGAGGCCGTCACAGCCCCCACCCCGCAGGAGCTCGTGAAAAAGCTGGCGCTCGAAAAAACGCGGGCCGTGGCAATGCTAAGACCGGAAGCCCTCGTCATCGGGGCCGACACCGTCGTCTTCAAAGACGGGCGCATTTTCGGCAAGCCGCAGGGCGCCGCCGAGGCGGCCGGCATGCTGCGGCTGCTCTCAGGGGGCGCCCATACAGTCGCGACCGGCGTCGCCCTCATCTCCCCCGAGACTGAAGTGGCCGACGTCGTCACGGCGCAGGTCACTTTCAAGGCGCTGGCGGAGAGTCAGATTGAACGGTATATCGCCACCGGCGAGCCCTTCGACAAGGCCGGCGGCTACGGCGTTCAGGGGCGGGCCGCCGCCATGATCAGGGAAATTCAAGGCGACTACTACACGGTCGTGGGACTGCCGGTCTGCCGCCTCGGCGAACTGCTGGCCGAACATTTCGGCATTGAGGTTTTATAGATGAAAAACCGCAACCGGACGCTCGCAATACTGCTTGCCATCGCCATCATGCTGCTCATCGGCATGTACACGGCCTCCCAATCCGGCGAGGCCGGCCCCATTCAAAACGCGGTCGGCGTCGTGCTGACCCCGCTTCAGAAGGGGCTGACTTCGGCCGCCCGTTTTGTGTCGGAGCGGCTGGCCTACTTCACGGAGTACAAGGAGCTCAAAGCCGAGAAAGAGACGCTCGAAGCCCGGGTGCTGGAGCTCGAGGGGCAGCTTGTCGAGCTTGAGCGGTACCGGGAAGAGAACAAGAGCCTGCGGGAGTTCTCGGGCGTCGTGGAGAAAAACCGCGAGTTCGAGTATGAGCTGGCGCAGGTCATCGCCCGCGACCCCGAAAACCTGTTTTACACCTTCACGATCGACAAGGGCTCGTCGGACGGCATTGAGCGGTACGACGCCGTGACGACGCCGGACGGGCTTGCCGGCATCGTGACCGAGGTCGGCACAACTTACGCCAAAGTGACCTCCATCATCGACGAGGTCTCCCCCATCGGCGCCGTCATCTCCCGCACGCTCGACGTCGCGGTGCTGGAGGACGACGCCGAGCTCGGAGCCGAAGGCTACTGCCGGCTGTCCTATCTGCCGGGCGAGAGCTCGGCGGCGCCCGGAGACGTGGTGCTGACCTCCGGGCTCGGGGACATGTTCCCGGCCGGAATTGTCATCGGCCGGGTGCTTGAAGTCAGACAGGAGAGCCACAACATCTCGAGCTACGCCGTTGTGGAGCCCGCCGTCGACTTCTCCAACATCCACTATGTGATGGTCATCAAGAGTTTTGACGCCGTCCCGGTCGACACGGAGGCCTCCGATGCGGATTGAACGCTCCCGCGTCAACCTCTTTGCGGCCTACGGGCTGCTGATGCTCATCTCGGCCCTACTTTCGACGACGGTGCTCGCGCCCATCCGGCTGTACGGCGTGACGCCGACCCTCTACATCGCCGCCACCGTCTGTGTCGCCATGTTTGAGGGCGAGTGGAAGGGCGCCGTCTGGGGGCTGATGCTCGGCTACTGCGTAGACGCGACAGTCGGCCCCCTGCCGGGGCTGACGGCCCTGACCCTGCTGGCCGTCGGCTTTGCCGTCGGCGTCTTAGCCCGTGTGTTCATGTTGCGCCGCCTGCTGTCGGCCATTGTGCTCTATGTCTTTGTCCACTTTGGGCTCATTGTCATCCTGCTGCTGCTCAAAGGGCTTGTGGAGGTCGACCTCACGGGCTTTCCTGAAGCGGCGCTCCAAAGGGCCGCCGCCGCCGCCCTTTCGGCTCTGTATATTCCGCCATTTTATTTCATCGCCCGCTGGCTCCACCTGAGCTTTGGGGGCGCCGAGGAGACATGAAAGAACAAAACCTCATGGATAAAAACATGGGCCGGTACATTTTTCTCATGTGCTGCGCCTTTGTCATCACGCTGCTTTTTATCGGCCGGCTGTCCAATCTCCAAATTGTCAACGGCGCCGACTACCGCGCCAGGACCGAGCAGAAAATTTACCGCACCGTGCCGGTCTCGGCCCCCCGCGGCGGCGTCTACGACCGCTACGGCCGGGTGCTGGTCGTCAACCGGACCGGTTTTTCGGTGTCGCTCGACGCCTATCTGCTGCCCAAGGACGGGGAAAACGACATCATTTTGGCGCTGCTCGACCTGCTGCAAGACGAGCAGCTGGCCTTCACCGACACGCTGCCCGTCACGCTGCCGCCCTACGAATTTTACGACGAGGGGGCGGACGGGCTTTTGACAAAGCTCGGGCTGCCCGAGGGGACGGCGGCGAGTGCCGTCATGGCGCAGCTCATCAAAAAATACGCCCTTGAAGACTACTCCGAGACCGAACAGAGAGTCCTCGCCGGAATCCGGTACGAGATGGAGCGGCAGGACTTCTCGGTTTTAAGCCCCTTCGTTTTCGCGGAGGACGTCAGCATCAAATCGGTCACGGCCATCAAAGAGCGGCAGGAGATGCTGCTCGGCGTCGAAGTGTCGGTCGAGGCCGCCCGCGAATACGCCACCCCCTACGCCGCCCACATCTTGGGCCGGGTCGGCCCCATTTACAAGGAGGACGCCGAAAGCTACCTCGAAAAGGGCTACCAGCTCTCCGACACGGTCGGAAAGGACGGCATTGAGTACACGATGGAGTCCTCCCTGCGCGGCCAGTCGGGCACCAGGGTCGTCGAGCAAAACAAGTTCGGGAAAATCACAAACGTCATCTCAAGCGACGACGCCGTCCCCGGCAACAGCGTCGTCCTGACCCTCGACATCAATTTGCAGGCGACGGCCGAAAAGGCCCTGGCCGAGACCGTCAAGAGCATTGCGGCCCGCGGCAAGGCCCGGGGCAACGGCACCGGGTATGACGCCGCGGCGGGCGCCGTCGTCGCCATTTCGGTCAACACCGGCGAAATTCTGGCCCTGGCCTCCTATCCGACCTACGACCTGTCGACCTACCAGCAAAACTACACCGCGCTGCTCGAAAACAAGGACAAACCGCTTTTCAACCGCGCCATCTCAGGCGCCTATGAGCCGGGCTCCACCTACAAAATGGTGACGGCCCTGGCCGGCCTCAAGGAGGGCGCCATCAACCCCAGGACCGTCATCACCTGCCGGGGCCTTTACACCTA
The DNA here is from genome assembly GCA_035561375.1 of Terriglobales bacterium. Lineage (GTDB taxonomy): Bacteria > Bacillota > Clostridia > Oscillospirales > Feifaniaceae > DATMXT01. Next base: position 7,845 of record DATMXT010000170.1, read on the forward strand.
TTACGCGCCGCAAATTTACCGCTGCTGGATTTACACCGACTACGGCAGCTCCCACGGCCCCATGATTCTCACGTCGGCGCTGCAAAACTCCTGCAACTGCTACTTCTACGAAGTCGGCCGGCTGACCGGCATTGAGGCCCTCGACAACTGGACAAGGGCCGTAGGGCTTGGCGAAAAGACCGGCATACAGCTGACGGGCGAAGTGGCCGGAAACGTCGCGGGCCCCGAGAGCAGGGAAAAAGAGGCCAGGCGCTGGTACGACGGCAACACGATTCAGGCCGCCATCGGCCAGTCGGACCACCTGTTCACCCCGATTCAAATGGCCAATTATATTGCGACCATCGCAAACGGCGGCACCCGCTACAAGCCGACGCTCGTGCGGGCCATCAACAACTACCACAACACCGAGATCGTCGAGACCTTTGAGCCCGAAGTGCTCGGCACCCTTGACATTGACGCCGAGTCGCTTGCGGCCATCAAAGCCGGCATGCGCTCAGCCGCCGAAGTCGGCACGGCCTCCAGCGTCTTTGCGAACTACCCGGTCAAAGTGGCCGGCAAGACCGGCACGGCCTCAGTCTCCACCGGCACCGCAAACGGTGTCTTCGTCTGCTTTGCCCCCTATGAGAACCCCGAAATCGCCATTGCCGTCGTCATTGAGCACGGCGGCTCCGGCAACGCCTCGGCCCCCGTGGCAAAGGCCATTTTAGACACCTACTTTGCCCATCAGGCAAACGCCGCCCCCCTCCCCGAGAGCGAGATGTCGCTCATCGATTAAACAAAACCAAAGACCTTCGGAAGATTTCTCCGAAGGTCTTTCATTGTCGAAAATCTCAGGCTTGGCCAAAGGAGGCTCCTCTCCGGCTTTCGCGCTAAGCTTTGAGCGAAGTGAGTTGCAAATAAACAAGCTGAAGACTTCCGGCCGAAGTAGGATGCCCATTACGGGCGGTGGAGCACTGATATGAGCGACAGGATATTCAGCACATCCTGAGACGTCAGCCGGGTGGCGCCAGAGAGTAGAATCATCATTGGTGATATTATGCCGGTCTTTACGGAGACCGCAGGGGTCGGCATTGGGTTCTTTTTGAATCATTCACATGTAATCGTCTTATTAAAGGATTCTTTGATGAGTTCCAGAAACCGGCGGCTTTCGGGAGTTGTCACATAGCTTTTTTTATAGGCGACGGACTGGGACCACTCCAGCGGTGGATCGCCGAGCGTATAAAAAAACGCGTTTTCCCGCTCGGGCGCGGGGTAGATAAACAGCTCGGTCAGGAAGGCGTAGCCCAGGCCCTGCAGCATCAGGCCATATATCATCGGCATACCGGCGCAATACATGATCTGCGAGCTGTCGAGATCCCGCATATACGGTAAACTCTTTTGCAAAAACCTGCCGAACCCGAGTGAGGAGCGCAGCGTAATGCAGGTGTCCCCAGTGAGCTCCTGAAGTCTCTCTATTGGAAACATCGGTGCGTTGAGGAAGTTGCCCCGTGCAGCCTCGGTCCCCAACCTGTGACGCGGGGGCAGCGCCAAAAGCAGACGCTCCCGCGCAATTGTCTCGTGGATAATGCCCTCGGGAAACGAATTCATCGTAAGAATTCCCATGTCAATATCGCCATTTTCAATGCTGCGCAAATTATCGGAGTTGTGCTTTTCGTATATCTCAATGTCGCAGTTGGGATACTCCTGCTTCATAACAGGCAAAACCAGCGGAAGGATACGTGCGCCGCGGTTCGGGTTTATTCCGACCCTCAGGAGCCGCCGCCGGTTGACGCCCAGCTGTTTGATGTCCGCCCTGAACGCGTGTTCAAGCGCGAGCAAGTCCTCTGTGTACTTCAGGAAGCGCTCTCCGGCGAGTGTGATCTCAATGGGGTTTTTCCCCCGTTCAAAAAGCTTGACATCAAACTCCGTTTCAACGGAAGACAGTATCTTGCTCAGATAAGGCTGAGAAAAATAGAGCTTGGCGGCCGCTTTTGTGAGACTTCCCTCCTCGGCAATGGTACGGATGTAGGTATAAATCAGAGAATTCATATTCGGCGGCCCCCTTTCTTTGAATAATTATTATATTACATTGATAACCTGCCGTCAAATCCGACACAGAGCTGTTGCGGCTTGCGCATCCGGTATCCAGACGTGTGGCAGGCGCTCCCCGGGCAGACACAAAGGCCGCGGAACACTTCGCAAGCAGTTCAAGGCAGACGCACGACGCCTGCCTTGAACTGCTCTTTATGTGTCCTTAGTTTTTGGGTGGAATGACCGGAGTGAGGTGTCTCCAGAAGCAAATGGGGCCGCCGTAGCCGTTGCGTTCGGCAACAGTCTGCATTCCGTTGGCAACGTCAAGGAAGTACTGGATGAGCTTATGGCCCAGCTCATCAAGGGAAACCCCCTCGGAGACGATGGCGCCGGCATTGATGTCGATGTCGCCGGACATGGCCTTGTAGGTCGTGGGGTTGGACGTCAGCTTGATGACGGGACAAGAGGCGAACCCCATAAGAGAGCCACGGCCGGAGCTGAAAGTCACAATCTGGCAACCCGCAGAGAAAAGTCCGACGACCGATTCGAGATCGCTGTTGACACCGTCGAGAATCTGAAGGCCCTTGCGGTCGCCAACCAGCTCGCCGAAACCGAAGATGCCGCTTACCGGGCTGGTGCCGCCTTTGGTAACACAGCCCAGCGATTTTTCCTGAATGCTGGAGAGGCCGCCCTTCATATTGCCCTGCGCAACGCCGGCCGAAACCTGGCCCACATTGCCCTTGCCGACTCCGGCGGCCTGTTTTCCAAATATGCCGGCCACCTGATTGGCCAGGTCGGTGTTGGCGGAGATGCGCCGCCAGATGTCGCGTGCGACCTCGGGAGAGACGGCCCTGTCGGCCAGTATCTGCTCGCAGCCGACGAGTTCCGAGGTCTCGGTGAGCAGCGAGGTGCCGCCGTTGGCGATAAGCCAGTCGGAGACATAGCCCTGGGCGGGGTTGGCAGTGACGCCGGACAGGGCGTCCGAACCGCCGCACTCGGTTCCAAGGCACAGCGAGGATATGGGTTGCTCGGTTCTTTTCATGGTTGCGGCTTCGACTACAAAGCGCCAGCCTGCCTCGCAGGCAATTTCAAGCGCCTTGGCGCGCCCGCCGACCTTGTGGACTTCAACGCAGCATACCGGTTTGCCATCGGCCGCTATGGACTGTGCAATTTCGACGGTGCTGCACGCCTCGCAGCCAAGTCCGACGAGAATGACGGCGTAGTGGTTGGGATTTTTGCAGAGATTGGTGAGCATGGCCCTGAAATGGGGGCTCTTCTGCCCGTCGCCGCAACCCTCCTTATGCCGCAGCGGAATGACACCGGGGACCGCTCGGGCGATCTGGTTGACAATGGCGTTTACGCAGCTCGAGGTGCCGATGCAAATGACGTTATTTCTCACGCCGACCTTACCGTCAGGTCTGAGATACCCGTTAAACATTACAGACATTTACACGCTCTCCCTTCAAGTGCGCAGATTGTGTATGTGAACATAATCGCCGGTTTTGATGTCCTCGGCCGCATAGCCGATGTAGAAACCATACTTGATGATTTCCTCACCCTTGCCGATATCCCTGATGGCCATCTTGTGGGGCATGGGGATATCAGCGCCTGCCGTAATGACGCGGTCTCCCACTTGAACCTGCCCGCCGGCCTTTGCGCCGGCCTCGTCCACGATTACGCAAACGTTATCCTTTGGGTTCATTGTGATGCCTCTGATCAAAATGTGCTCCTCCTTATCTGTGTCAATACCAGTTGGAACGGCGCAGGAAGCTCAGCATGTCGTCGGAGCCGTTGGTGACCTCTGCGTACGTCTGCTCGCCGTTCATGGTGTCGAGTATCTTCTTCACGCAGTATTCGCCGACTTTTTCAGAGAAGGAGCCGCCGAAGTCGGCATCCTCAACCTCTTTGCCGAATTCATACGCCTCACCGCTGCAATACTTCAGCACCGGAGCCGCCGGAAAGCCGAGCGGCAGCGTTTTCCCGGAGGCAAAAAACGACATCTGTGCGCCGGAGCATATTTCGCCTAAGAAAGTCTCGGCGGGATCAAGCGTGAAAAAGCCGTGCTTTGGGCCCTTGAAGCGCGGGCCATCCTGCTCGATGACAAAGAAGCCTTTTCTGTCGCCGATGCACTCGGCGTAACCAAGCTTCTGTATGGGTTCCTTGTCGCCGCGCATGTGCTCAAAATACCGATAATAGGTGGGGAGAATCACGTTTGCACCCTGGGCGCGGAACCACCTTGCAACATAATTGGTCGCGGCCAGTGCATCCTCCTCCTCATCCTGGCTGCCGGCGCAGGCGGCATCTCGGTCCTCGCGTTTCATCTCGAAGGGGGTCTCGAGACCGATGGTGGCCTTTTCGAGCGAGACCTCCTGGCGGGTTTGGTTCTCTGCCTCGGCAAGAAACTCGCGCGCCTTTTCGCAGCAGGCCTCGATGACCTTTTCACCGCCGCCGTCCTGCTGGATGATGGTGCCGTAGCAGCGGATGCCCTCGCTCTGAAGCTCCTCCGCCATCTGCTTGGCGTTCTCCGGCTCACAGCCCAGCGTGACGATCACCGCGCCATAGATGTTGGGATTGCGGCAGAGATTCATAATGGTGGGGTTGAAATATGGGGTGCGGACGCGCTTCGTGTCGCAGCCGTCGCTGTGGGGAAGTCCCACTACGCCGGGGACCCGCTTGGCAATGTTGTCAACAGCGCCGTTGACACAGAAAACGGTCGGAATGGCGATGACATGGTTGCGTATTCCGACGGTTCCGTTTTTACGAACATATCCTTTAAAAGTCATTTTTCCCTTCCTTTCTGAGTGTGTCACATCAGGCTTTTGAGCGGGCGGATTACCGCAGCCCGAGGACGATCGTGCTCAGCGGGTAGGCGACAAAGCAATAGACCAGCGAGGCGATGGCGACCATGCGCCAGCCGTGCTTCCACATCGACTTCGTATCCGTCCAGCCGGTAAGCTCGGCCATGGCGATTGGGGTGCAGGCGGGCGGGGTGGCAATGCCGAGGTTGCAGGTGCCGGCCAGCAGGATGGCCATGCCGACCACAGAAACCTTACCCTGGAATATGTTTGCGGCAATCGGGAAACCGACGGCGAACGCGATGGCCAGCGTGACATTGTTGGAGATGAAGTTCGTGAGCACCAGCGAGCCGACCAGAATGATGCAGACAAAGAGGAAGGGGCTGAAGTTGCCCATGATGGGCGAGAAGGTCGCAGTCGCCCAAACGGAAAACCCGATGTCGGTGTTGCTCAGCGCGTTGCCCACGCAGTTGAGCGTAGCCGAGAACATAAGGGTTATCCAGGGGATGTCCTTCGTGATGGCGCGCTTATAGTCAAAGAGCGGTTTGCCCTCCACGCGCATCAGCGCAAGGAAGGTGACGGCCACCAGCGGCGGAGTGCAGTTGTCTATGTTGGAGAGCCAGTCCATGCCGGGGATATATTTTCCAAGCCCGGGGAGGATCCAGAAAATGATGGCGACGATGTAGGTGACCCCGACGATTTTCTCCTGCTTGGTCCAGGGGCCGAGCTGGGTGCGGAGCTCGTCGTAGTTGGCGGCGGAGAGCCTGTCCAAATCCTCGGGCTTCCAGACGAACCGGAAGTACATGAAAAACAGCGCGAAAATCAGGATGCCCATCGGGATGCCGATGAGGCAAAAGTCCAGGAAGTCGAGCTCGTTGCCGGTGTATGTATTATAATATGTGACGGCGTTGATTGCCACAATGTGTGCGATCGGCGTCATACCCATTGCCGACTGCGCGATAATTCCGGTGCCGTGAATCATCATTTTCCCGGTTTCATCGCCCTTGTTATAGCCGGCGATACCCAGAATCGCCTCAACCAGCGCGTAGGAGATGACCAGGATGGTGGTGGAGGCCAGGCCCTGGCAGAGCACCCAGGTGGCCAGGAAGATGGTGAAAACGCGCCACCACGGTCCCTTTTTGGACCACTTTGAGGTGCAGATGAGGACGGCCAGCCGTTTGGTTACGCCGCTGGCCAGAAGACAGCTGACGAGGGCGAAGGCGCAAATGAAGAAGAACACGGTGCTGTTGCCAAAGGAGTTCTGGCGAACTTTGGTCAGGCCGTAATCAGGGTTCAGAATGAGGGTCAGCAGGATGAAATAGTTGGTCCAGTTGATGCCGATGAGCAGCCACATTATTGACGAGAGCACAACGGTGCCGATCAGCATGAACAGACCTCTGGTCATTGTGGCGGGAATGGGTCCGAGATAGGTGAACAGGAATATGGCAAAGGCAATAAAGCTGACCAACAGGTCGTTTTTATATTTCTTGTCCGCAGCAGCAATGGTATTACCCATGGTGAAGTGCCACCCTTCTTTGTTTATTGTTTTCCCTGTTTTTTTGCGAGCTCCACACCCATATTGAAGGCCTTGATGTTGAGCTCAAGCAAATCCTTGCGTTTTCCAAGCTTTTTTTTGACAACTGCCAGAGCGGATTCGGAAGACAGCCCATTCAAATATTCGGACAGAAATCCGATCAAAATGATATTAAGCACCTGAGGCGAGCCGACCTCGGAGGCCATATCGTTAAGCGGTATCCCTATGATTCGGATATCGTCCCGTCCCTCGGTTTCGGCAATCAGATTGCTGTTCATAAGGAAGGTGCCGCCCGGCCTGACCGATTTGAAGAATGTGGCATACGAAGGTTGATTGAGCGCCACGACGCAATCGACGCTGCTTCTGTACGGGGCGGCGATTTCGCTGTCGCTGAACACTACAGTACAGTTGGATGTGCCACCGCGCATCTCCGCGCCGTAGCTCGGGTAGAACGTCACGAAAAGCTCCTCTTCGTTCGCGGTGTAGGTCAGCAGCTTCCCGAGCGTCTGGACCCCCTGTCCTCCGAAGCCCGCTATCAGCATACTCCTCTCCATTATTTTACCTCCTTTCTGCAGTCCTTGAATATACCTAACGGAAAAACGGGTAAGACCCGCGACTCAATGGTCTTAGGCCCATCCTCCGGCTTTATGCGCCAGTTGACCGGGCAGGCGGAGAGTATCTCCACAAAGGAGTATTTCCCGTCGTTAATCTGAAGCTCTATGGCGTCCTTAATGGCCTTTTTAGCCTGAAGAATGTGCCCAGGCGTGTGCAGGGAAAAGCGCCCGGAAAAGCCGACAGCCGGAAGCTGGGCGATCATCTCGGCGCACTTGACGGGGTAGCCGGCGTGCATGTCGATGCGTTCGCCGGTCTCGGTGTCCTGACCCACCAGCGTGCAGGGGGACATCTGACCGCCGGTCATACCGTAAATCTGATTGTTGATCATGATGACCGTGAAGGGCTCGCCGCGGTTGGCCGCATAGAAAGTTTCGAGCCCACCGATTGCGGCCGCATCCCCGTCGCCTTGGTAGGCGATGACAATTTTATCCTTTCGGATTCTCTTGACACCGGTGGCGACGGCGCCGGCACGTCCGTGCAGACCGCGGACCATATCGACGTCCATGTACCGAATGCTGTTGCAGGCGCAGCCGATGGGCATGACCATGATGGTATCCTCAATCCAGTTGTTTTCCGTGAGAACCTCGCCCAGTATTTTGTTGGCCGTAGAGTGCATACAGCCGGGACAAAAAGCGCTTGCGCCCTTTACGACGGCCTTGTTCAATTCTTTTCCGTATATCAATTCCACTTTGCATCCTCCCTTACAGCGCTTTTCTGACGGCATCCGCAATCTCGTCCGGTGTCAGCAGTACGCCGGCCGAGTGGGTGCAGCTCTCCAGCGGTATTTTGCCCTGCACCGCGAAGTCGACATCGTGAAGCATCTGGGCGGGCATTGCGTGTTCTGCGACAACGATGCCCCTGACCTTCGCAGGGTCCAGTTTGCGCAGGGACTGTGTCGGAAAGGGATAGAGACTGATTGGGCGAATCATGCCGACCCTGTAGCCCTCGTCGCGCAAGTTCTTCAGCGCGGTCCTTGCAACTCTGGCGACGGTTCCCCAAGCCGCAATAATGACCTCGGCATCGTCGGTGTAGAGCTCTTCCACAAGGGGCTCGGACTCCCAGCGCTTATATTGCTCGTCATACTGCCGGAGCGCGATTTCCTGAGCGGGCGCCGGCTTGACGTTGTCTTGCGTGAGCTTCTTGGGGCGCATGTCCTCGCGTCCGGTGATGATCCAGTCTCTTTTGGGCAGCTTGTCCAGCGGATCGGGAATGCTGACGGCTTCCATCATCAGACCCATAACGCCGTCGGTCAGAATGATGACGGGCGTGCGCTCCTGATCCGCGATGTCGAAGGCTTTGAAAGTGATATCCACAAGCTCCTGTATCGTCGCGGGGCCCAGCACATAGGCGTGCAGGCCGCCATGACCCATGCTGCGGGTAACAAAGCTGTAGTCGCACTGGGAGGGGGCTATGCTGCCGGAGCCGGCACCGCCGCGCTGAACGTCGACGACTACGGCGGGAATCCTGCCCGCGCACATGGAGCTCAGTCCCTCCGTCATCAGGGACAGGCCCTGGCAGGAGGTGGCGGTCATGACGCGGGCGCCAACGGCGGAGGCCCCCAGCAGCATGTTAATTGCGGAAACCTCACTCTCGGCCTGCACGAACTCGCCGCCGGCCTCAGGCATCCTGCCCGACAGATATTCCGTCACTGTGGTTTGCGGCGTGATGGGATAGCCGGCGAAAAAGCGGCAGCCCGCCCTGACGGCGGCTTCGGCAAGCGCTACGTTGCCGGACAGAATCTCTTTTTTGCTCATTTTCCTCTCTCCTTCCTGTCAGCGATAAATATTAATTGCCGAATCCGGACACATGACGCCGCAGAGCTTGCAGCCTGTACACTTGTCTGCGTCGCGCTGCGTAATAAACCGTATGCCCTTCGAGTTAAACTCCTCGCCCACACTTAAAAGCTTCTGCGGGCAAACTGCGAGGCAGAGCTTGCAGCCTTTGCAGAGTTCCTTGTCAACTGAAATTTTTGGCATTTTATTCACCCTCTTCCACTGTATTGACCGCGACGATTTCGCCGATTGTCCCATTTCCAATGCCGGCCGCATTGCCCTCCTCGGTATCGATATGCATTTTGCAGGCATTGCTGCGGCCGTGCCGCACGATGACATTGTCAAAGACCAGCCCGCGCTCCCCCGTGATCCTGACGCTTACGGTGTCACCCTCCTTGATGCTGTACTCATGCGCCACCGGCTCCCCGAGATGGATGTGCCGCCGCGCCACGATGCCGCAGGTGCACAAATATGTGCCCTTCGGCCCCGTCAGTGTCAAAACCGCGGCGTTGTCAATATGTCCGGAATCACACAGAGGGGCCGTAACACCCAGCTTAAAGCTGTCACCGCGCAACAGCTCAACTTGCGTGTAGTCCCGCTCCGGGCCGAGTACACGAACCCGGGAGATGCTGCCCTTTGGCCCGGAAACCGTGACCGTATCGGTCGACGCATATTCCTTTGCGCCCACCATCCGGGAGATTGTCAGTTCGTAGTCTTCGCCGAAAAGCTTGTCCAGCGCCTCCCGGCTCAAATGTACGTGCCTGTTTGAAAGTGAAATCAGCACGTCTGTTCTCATTTGCTCACTCCTTATTTATTGGATACTCCAAAGCCCGACTGTTCATAAGACCTGAACCTGCTCCACTCCGCGCAGCACCCGGAGGACTCCGTATGCCAGCGCCTCCATCTCGAAGGTCCCAGGGTATCGGTATACCGGCGCAAGATGCTTTACCCTGTCAATCACAGGGCACATCAGCGTATCCGAGTGGGCAAGGCCGCCCGTAAGCACGATGCCCTTGACTTCTTCCGGGGCGACGGCATACAGTGCGCCGATGTCTTTGGTGATCTGATAGGCCATTGCCTTAAAGACCGTCCCGGCTGTTTCATCGCCGGCCTGCACTCGCCGCTCAACCTCTCTTGCGTCGTTGGTCCCCAGATATGCGACCAGTCCGCCCCGGCCAGTGAAAAATTTATTGACCTCCGCCTCGGAATATTTGCCGGAAAAACACATTTTCGTAAAAGCGCGCATGGGCAGTCGTCCCGCCCGCTCGGGCGTGAATGCGCCCTCGTCTCCGCCGAGGACGTCAATTAGCTGACCATTTTTGTGGAGCGAAACCGAACAGCCGCCGCCCAAGTGGGCGACGATATAAACGTTGTCCTCATAGCGCAAACCGGCCTCTTCGGCGGCCTTTCTCGCGGCGGCACGGCTGTTGAGCACGTGACCGCCCGCTCGCCGCTCGATCTGGGGGACCCCGCTCAGCCTCACATAATCCTCCATAGTCACCGCCGTTTGACAGTCATATATGTAGCCCTTTATTGCGAATTCCCTGATAAGCTCATAGCTGATGACCGTGGCCAGATAGGACACATGGCGAACCATGCTGCGGCAGGCAGCTTCCAGCTTTTCGTCTATTGCGTAGGCCCCCGCCTTCATGGGGCCGAAACCGCTGCCGCGAGCGGCAATGGCCGAGATATCTGTGGGCTTCAAACCAATCTCGCCAAGGTAGCCGAGAATGTCGCGCTTTCTCATTTCGTACTGGTCTTCAAAGCTGCCGAAGCCCGCAATTACATCTCCGCTGTATGTAATGCTCTTCTCGTGAACCAATTTTTCATCCTCAAAGACAGCCAGCTTTGTGGATGTCGAACCCGGATTGATGACGAATATCCGCTCCATTTATGTCTCCCCTCGTTAATGTTGTTTTTGCCACAAACCGCAGAAGCAGAAATATATTTG
>DATMXT010000171.1:0-2218 GCA_035561375.1 Terriglobales bacterium
CATTTTCTCGGGCCAATCGGAGGGCCGAGAAAATCAGGTTATCGGAAAAGTTTTTTCCGATAACCTGAAAACATCAGCCTTGCGGCTGATGTTTTTTTGACTCATATGCGCTCAGAAGTCGCTCATGGTCTCGGCGTCATAGAAGGTGTACCGGTTGCGGCCCCGCTGCTTTGATTTGTAGAGCGCGATGTCAGCCTTGTGGAAAAGCTCTTTATAGGTCGTCGCGTCGCGCGGCGCAATGGCGACGCCGAGGCTGATTGTGGCCTGCACAAGCGGCTTGTTGTCCATGATGACCGGCGACCGGTTCCAGATGTCGAGCAGCTTCTCAATTCTGCGGGCGAGGTGGTCCACGTCGCCCGAAAAAGAGCAGAAGACCGCAAACTCATCCCCGCCCATGCGGCCGATGAGGTCGGTCGAGCGGAAAAACTTGCGCAAAGACTCCCCCAAGAGCTTGAGCGCCTCATCCCCCACGATGTGCCCGTAGCTGTCGTTGACCCGCTTGAAATAGTCGAGGTCAATGACGATAAAGGCGTAGTCCATGCCAAAGGGCAGGTCCTGCTGCAACAAGTTGATGGCCCGCAGTTCAAAGGCGCCGCGGTTTAAAAGCCCCGTCAGCACGTCGAGCTGCGCCTGCTTATTGGCGTCGTCGAGCCGCAGCTGATAGACCATGACCGACGAGAGCAGGTCGCCGATGGCCGTCAGGGTGTCGACGTCGCAGACGCCCAGGGGAAAAATGAAGGGCGGCGACTGCGCCACGCGCCCGGTGAGCAGCAGCGCCACCGCCCGGTTTTTCACCGCAATCGGAACCGAGACAAAATAGGGCAGCTTCATGAGCTCCCTGAGCTCCGAAAATCTCGCCTCCTCATCGTCCGCCGTGACCAGCACGCTGCGCCCCGGCTCGAGCAGCTCGGGGTCTATGTCCACGCGCAGGCCCATCAGCGCGTCTTTTTCCTCGGCCGTGTACCCCTGGAGCACAAAGGGGGTGAATTTGCCGTCCTCCCCGAGCATGAGGGCGGCCGTCTTATGCATGCCGAGCACTGCGCTGATGCGCTGCGCGACATGGAAAAGCGCGCGGCCGCTTCCGACTCTGCCGTGCCGCAAAAACACCGTGAGCTCAGCGAGCAGATTGAATCCTCTGCGCCTGTGCTCCAGCTCGTACTGAAGCCCGAGGTACTGCGCGTTCATCTTTAAAATTTTGGCCGTATTGCGTTTGCAGATGCCCGGCATTGAGCCAAGGCGCACCTCTTCGTCCGACTGGGGACGACATCGGTCGCCCGTCGTCTTCTTTTGCTGGGCGGCCGGGGGCAAAGCTGCGGCTGCGCCGTCGCCGCCGCCCTCACGCTTTGACAAGAGACAGAGCACGCCGGTCCAGTCGAGGGGGCGGGACCGGCCGCCGACCGGCGCGATTTCGGCCCCCATATAAATGCCGAGAAACGGGACTTTGTCCCCCAGCGCCTTTTGCATCACAAGGGCGTCCTCGGTCTCGAGGTCCCCATATCCGGCGCACCGGCCGATGCAGTCGATGTAGAGGGCGAAAATGGGCTCGCGGCCCGCGAGCCGCGCAAAGGCCTCCTCAATGACGGGTTTGATATATGTGAGCTCCAGCGGCCTTGCCATCAGCTGAAAGCGGGTGCCCTCCCTCATGTCGGGCTCCGACATGACGATGCCGCCCTGCTCCTCGTCCACGCCGATGCAAAGCCTCGTCACATAGTCCTCCCCCGTGAAATCGCCCATGAGCTCCCCGTAATTGACGCCGAGTAGCAGGGAAAACGGGTATTCCCGCAGCGTGAGGGCGCTCCCGAGCAGGTCGTTCAGCATCGCGAGGGCCGGCACCCCGTCAATTTCGGTGACGGTGGCCCCCACAGCTTTTGTGACCGTGTGGTAGGGGGTGATGGGGGTGCAGCCGTGAATGACGGTGCTCTCCACAAGGACATCGTCCGAAAAAGCCAGCGCAAAGAGCTCGCCGCAAGCGCCCGGCGCGGCGTCCCTGGGGCGCGGCCTGCAAAGATAGTCCCCCCGAAGTCCCGCGCCCGTGACGGGGGGCAAAAACCCGAGCCCCTTTTCAACGCCCTCCAAAAGCCACGTGGCCTTTGGCAGGCGGGGACAGGTCTCAGGGTCGCCCGGCCCGTAAAACAGCATGACGGGAGAGTCCGGCTTCACGCCGGCCCGGGCGAGCTGCCCGCCAAGCCAAAGGCCTGTCTCCATGTCGCTCCCGGGG
>DATMXT010000172.1:0-5821 GCA_035561375.1 Terriglobales bacterium
AGATGAAGGTGCGTTTTGGCGAAACCGACGCCGCCGCCCACCTCGGGATGTTGCTCGGCATCTCCCGCCTCGGGCTTGCAATTTTCCCCGAGCTCATCGGAAAAATTTCCACTGCGATAAATTTTTACGTCTTTTTACCGCTTCTCATCGGGCTGTGCGGCGTCATGTTCGCCCTCTCCGAGACCGCCAACCGCATGGTGAGCCGGCAAAAAGCCGCAGCGGCCCTCCGAAAGGAAGAGGCGCATGCTTAAAGTGCTCGGCGTCGACCTCGGCGCTTCGGGCGGCAAGGCGCTCATGGGGGAGTTTGACGGCCGGCGCATCCAAAACCTGCATGAGGTGCACCGGTTTGGAAATGACCCCATTCAGACGCGGGCCGGCTATTTCTGGGACTTCTTCCAGCTCTATAAAGGCGCAAAAGAGGCCATTCGCAAGGCCGGAAAGGTCGACACCGTCGCCATTGACGGCTTTGGCAACGCGGTCGGATTTCTCGACCGGCAGGGCAAGCCGACAGGGCCCTTGCGCCACCACCATGACCCGCTGTCCCGGGGCATCGTGGCCGAGATGGACAAGGTCTATCCCGTTTCGGAGTTCAAGCGGCGGTCTTTGGCGGCGCTGCAGGAGGTCAACCCGCCCGCCAAGCTCTTTTCAATGAAATTCCACAGGGACCCCTCCTTTCAGAATATCGAGACCATGCTCTTCATCCCCGAGATGATTGCCTGCTTCCTGTGCGGCGCCAAGTTCTCGGAGTACAGCGAGGCCTCGACCTCCAGCACCTGTGACCCCTATACGAGGCAGTGGATTCCGGAGCTCTACGAGGCCTACGGCATCCCGTCCTCCATCCTGCCCCCGATTGTCGAGGCGGGGACCTGCATGGGAAAGGTCGAGGACACCGGCATCAGCCTCATCGCCTCGGCCACCCACGATTCGTCGGCCGCGGCGGCGGCCATGCCCTGCACCGACGACGACTTCATCTACCTCTCAAACGGCTCCTGGTCGGTGATGGGGGCCGACCTGCCGGCCCCGGCCATCGCCGACAACCCTTGGCTCTACAACGAGGGCGGGGTCTGCGGGCGCACGCAGTACGTCCACACGACGTCGGGCGGCCGCCTCTTTAAGATGCTGCGGGAAGACCTCGCCGGCCCCTCCCTTGCCGAGCTCGACGCGGCCGCGGCCGGCTGTCCTCAGCTCGGCCGGTCGATGTTCGACGTCAATATCCGCGAGTATTTTTCCATTCCGACCGAAGTCAAGTCCGCCATCCAGGACTACTGCCGGGACTCCGGCCAGCCGGCGCCGGAGACTTGGGGGGAATATATGACTGCCATCAACGTCAGCCTCGCGCTGAAATACCGCCAGCGGTTTGCCGAAATGGAAGCCGTGCTCGGCAAGCGGTATGGCCGGATTTTTGTGACCGGCGGCGGGATGCACAACAAGCTCCTCTGCCAGTATACGGCGAACGCCACAAAGAAACAGGTCGTCACCTGCTTTGACCAGTCGTCGGCCTACGGCAACCTGCTCTTTCAGCTCATGGGGCGAGGGGAGCTCAAAACGCTGCGGGATGTGCGGCAGGTGGCCATCGACTCCACGCAGCGCACGGTCTATGAGCCAAAAGACATCGAAAAGTGGGATGAGCTGTACGAAAAGTGGGAGGCGCTCCCACGCCCGACACGGAAAGAGGAGGAGCGCGAATGACGGGACACCACGAGACGGGATGCCTCATCTGCGGGGCTCCGGTCGTCTACACCGAGCCCGTGCGGCGCAGGTGCGCCGTCTGCGGCAAAGTGTTTAAGGCCGACGCCGTCTGCGAGCGGGGGCATTTTGTCTGCGACGCCTGCCATGCCGCCGGACTTCCCGACTACATTAAGAAAATGGCGGCCTCGGCCGAAGGGGACCCCATCCGGCTGCTCGAGACGGTCTTTCGGCAGGACGGGGTGCACATGCACGGGCCGGAGCACCACGCCATCCTGCCCTGCGCCCTGCTTGTCGCCTACAAAAACTGCGGCGGCGACATCGACCTCGCCAAAGCCATTCCGGCCGCCCTCGAGCGGGGCGGCAAGGTGCCGGGCGGCACCTGCGGCTACTGGGGGGTCTGCGGCGCGGCGGCCGGCGCCGGAATTTACGCCTCCATCGTGACGGGGGCGACGCCGCTGACGGACGCGGTCTGGACAGCACCGCAAAAGCTGGCGGCCGAGTGCATTACGGCAATTGCCCGGCTTGGCGGCGTGCGGTGCTGCAAGCGGACGTCGTTTACGGCCGCCATCCGGGCGGCGGAGTGGACGCGCGAAGTCACGGGAGTCGAGCTGCCGGTCAGCCGGCCGGTCTGCAGCTTTTATCCAAAAAACAGAGAGTGTCTGGGGGCGGCCTGTCCCTACTTCCCGATAAAATAAAAAGAGACCCTCCGGCTCCTCGCAGACACGTCAAATGCGCAATACAGTCTGCCAACTGGGATATACTATTCACGTCATTCGGGCCCGCTGAATGTCCTCCTTTTGTTTTTTGTTGTGCAGTTGGCTGACCGCACCTCCATATCAGCAAAGGGAGTTTTTCTGTCAACCTCATCGGCATAGGCTTTTTTAAACCACTCGCCCAACGAGTGGTTTTTTCTGCAAGAAGAGAAAGCCGCCCGGCGTACGCCGGGCGGCTTTGGGTTTATGCGGTTAGGTTGTGCGAAAGGATTTAGGAGACAACCACGTCGGCGACATCCGCAACAGCACTCACGTTGCCGGAAGCGTCCACGAGGACAAAATAGACGTCGTACGTGCCAGCGTCAAGGCCGGTCACGGTTCTGGTCCATGCAGCAGTGGTAAGAGATGCATGGCCCGCCTCTTCTGCCGGGTCATCATTGCCGTCGTCTCCAGCAATGACCTGATCGGCATCGGGCGGCGGAGTCACGCCGTCCTCGACGATAACATAGTAGACAGTGCAGGCTTCATCGGCCGTCATGCCCAGGTCAATCTCTCCGGCGTCACCGGCAACTGCGGTCGGGCCGGCGTCAAATCCGGGGTCAGTCGTGTCAGCGACAGACTCGACGGGCGAGCTGTAGTAGAAGATGTCGGTGATCTCCTCGTCGTCGGCATCATAGATGACCGTGGCGATGTAAGAGAGATCATCGTCGGACTCCTCGAGGCTGCTCTTGTCAATGACCGCGACAGAGGTGTCGTTTGCGAGGCTGGTGGCAATGTCGTTGCCAACGCCGTCAATCGGATACTCGGAAATCTGATAGACGTTGACGTCGTCGGCCAGCTCCTCATAGCTCATGGCGCCATAACCGACACCGTCGAGCGCGTAGTCAAGGGAAGCGCCGGCGGCAAAGTTGGTCTCGTCGATCGTGAGGCCCATGAGCGCGCCGGAGAGCACCTTGTTGATGATGATGTGCTCGTAGTTGGTGATGGTCAGGTCGATGTCGTCGACAAAGCCGGAGCCGTCAAAGGTGATTTTGGCGAAGCCGATAAAATCATCGTCGACCATGTCGTCGAAATCGTCGTCCGCGTCAATGGAGTCGGACTTGATGTCCTCAACCTTGCCGTCGTAGGCAACCGTGAAGGTGTAGACATACTCGTCGCCGTCGACGGCATCCTTGTCAACCTTCAGCACGAAGCCGTACGTATCGGTGGTCTTCTTGGGCGCGCTCGTCGCGGCGCCCAGCAGCTTGACTACGGCGTAGGCGCCGTCGTCGTCCACAAGGCCTTCAAAGCCCCAGCCCAGGGTGGCATGAGCTTCGAGCTTCTTGAGGGAAGAGCCCGCGAAAGCCTTGTACTTGGAGGCGCCGTATTCCACGAAGACAACGGTGTCGTCCTCAACATAGGAGGCGGAGGCGCCATTGCCCTTCAGGATGGTGGTGGAGGTGCTGTAGGTGGTGTTCAGGCTGTTAGTGGTCTTCTTGACAGCGCTGTAAGAGCTGGGGCTGTCAAGCTTGACAGCAGCCAGGGTGTACAGCTTGTTGATCTCGCCGGAGCTGTTGGTGCCATACTTGTAGACAATGCTGTCGAAGAGATCGTCATCATCATACGTGACACCGTTATGTTCCGGATACCTCTCGTCGATCGACTTGGTCAGGTCGCCGCTGTCATCGACATAGACAATGAGGTCGTCGGCAATGGGGAAGGTCTTCTTGGTGCCGTCGGCCAGATAGCCCACGAGGCTCTTGTAAAGCGAGGTGCCGGAGCTGTTGGTGGTGTAGACGCCCTCAATGACCATGAGCCACTTGTCGGAGGACACAGCGGACTCGGTCTTGGTGCAGAAGACGATGCGGCCGTTGACGTCCATCACGAGGTCGTAGGTGTTGCCGACATTGGCGGCCGTGAAGGCGGCGACAGACGACTCGTTGGCAATCTTGTACTTGGTGCCGTCGAAGTAGTAGCTGCCGGAGGAGGCCTTGGTCAGCTTGGAGCCGTCAAGAGTGGTCGCCTTGGTCACCATGTAAATGGTCTTGTAGCCGTCGTCGGTGTACTGCATGACGCCGGACACAACGACATAATCGCTCTTAACGATGCCGCTGGCAACGACGACCTGAACGACGTCGTCATCCTCGATGTCCTTGGAGCCGGTGTAGCCGCCGGCGCCCTTGACGCTGGTCAGGGTCACACGGGCGCTGTCGATGCCGGAGATCTTTGCGGTCGCAGTGCGCTCGACGCCGAAGATATCGATGTCGCCGTCGTTGTCCCAGTCAATGGCGCGGTACTTGTCGCTGTGGAGGCCGGTGGGCGAGCCGCTGCCATAGAACAGGGTGACGGGATTGAGCGAAGTGTCGCCCTCAAGGGTGACGGTGTCGGTGCTGGAGCTGTAGTCGAACTTCTTCTCGATGCCGTTGATGTCGACAACCAGCT
Organism: Terriglobales bacterium; assembly: GCA_035561375.1. GTDB lineage: Bacteria > Bacillota > Clostridia > Oscillospirales > Feifaniaceae > DATMXT01. The sequence goes on from DATMXT010000172.1 coordinate 4,824, forward strand.
TGGTGGCCGTGGTGTCGTCGTCATTGATGTCGGCAAAGGTGAAGTCGTAAACGCGGTTGGTGGTGGCGGGCTGAATGTCGAAAATCTTCTCCTTGGAGTCGCTTCCGGTGCCGGCGGCCGACTGGGCGGGGCGGAACCAGACAACAACCTTGGAGCCGACATACTCGTCGACATTGCCGTCATAATCATAGGCGCCGGAGCCAAGCGCTGTGCCGGCAGAGCCTGTGCCGCCGGTGATCGCAACCTGACCCTTGTCGTTGAAGGCGGTCACGTTGAGCGCGACGGCGGAGGTGCCTTCCAGAATAGTGGTGGCCTCTTCCATCTTGAAAGCGCCCTCGGCGACGGTGCGGGTCTTGGTCTCGGTGGTGGAGGAGCTGCCGACCTGCGCCGCATAGGTGCCAAAGCGGGGAGCCTCGGCAAACAGGGCGTTGAAGGCCATCTGGGCGACGGTGCCGCGGTTGGCGGGGCCGTTGGCGGTCATGCCCGCTACGTCGTCAAACAGCTTCAGGGTCTGGGCCTTGTCGATAAAGCCATAGGGGAAGGTGTAGACCGTGGAGTCGTAGCCCATGGCGATGACGAACATCTTGGCGGCCTCAGCATAGGTCACGATGTCGGTCGGCCAGAACAGGCCGTCCTCACGGCCGTTGATGACTTTGGCGTTCTTCGCCCAGGTGATGTAGCCGGCGGACCAGCGGTCGGCCGCGACATCGGCGAAGGGGGAGGTGCCGGAGTAAATGGCAGCGAGATCGTCCTTGCCGTTCATCAGAACGTACAGGATTTTCGCGAACTGCTCACGGGTATAGGTGCCGGCGGCATCATAGTTGCCGTCTCCCATGCCCTTGAGAACTTCGAGAGAGGCGAGCAGGTTGATTGCGCGGGCATAATCATCGGTGTCCTTGACATCCGAGAAAACGCCTGCGCCCGCGGTGAGGCCCATGGACAGCAGCATTGCAACTGCCAGAACCGTCGCGAGAACCTTTTTCAGGTTACTCATAGGT
>DATMXT010000173.1:0-2821 GCA_035561375.1 Terriglobales bacterium
GCTTGTCGACATGGCGGGGCGGCTTGAGGACATGCCCCGGCACAGCTCCATCCACGCGGCCGGCATCATCATCACGAGGGACCCCGTCGACTGCTACGTGCCGCTGCAAAAGGCGGACGAGCTATTAGTCACCCAGTACCCGATGGGGACCTTGGAGGAGCTGGGGCTCTTAAAAATGGACTTTCTGGGGCTTCGCACCCTCACCCTCATTCAAAAGGCCGAGGAGATGATACAGGTCCGCACGCCGGGGTTCTCGATGGACGGCATGCCGCCCGACGACCCGAAGGTCTACAAAATGCTGGCAAAAGCCGATACGGCCGGCGTGTTCCAGTTTGAATCGGGCGGCATGCGACAGGTGCTGCTCGGCATGGAGCCCCGCGGCTTTGAGGACATCGTGGCCGCCGTCGCCCTCTTTCGGCCGGGCCCCATGGACTCCATCCCCCGCTACACCGAAAACAAAAAGCACCCGGAGCGCATCACTTACAAGTCGCCGCTGCTCGAGGACATCCTCGACGTGACTTACGGCTGCATCGTCTACCAGGAGCAGGTCATGGCCATCGTGCAAAAGTTAGCGGGCTTTTCGCTGGGGCGGGCAGACCTTGTGCGCCGGGCCATGAGCAAGAAAAAGCACTCGGTCATGGAGCAGGAGCGCAAAAACTTCATTCACGGCATCACGTCCCCGGACGGCGCCGTCGAAGTCGAGGGCTGCGTGCGCCGGGGCGTGCCCGAGCGCGTCGCAAGCGACATCTTCGACGAGATGGCGTCGTTTGCAAGCTACGCCTTCAACAAGTCCCACGCGGCGGCTTACGCGCTTGTCGCCTACCGGACGGCCTACCTCAAACTGCACCACCCGGCCGAGTTCATGGCGGCGCTACTCACGACGGTGCTCGATTCGACCGACAAGGTGGCCGAGTACATCGGCGAGGCCGGCAAGATGGGACTCACGGTACTGCCCCCCTCCATCAACAGGAGCCTCGCGGGCTTCACGGTCGAGGAGGGGGCTATACGCTTTGGGCTTGTGGCCATCAAAAACATCGGCTACCACGTCATTGAGGCCGTCATCGCCGAGCGCACCGACGCGGGCCCCTTTGAAAATCTGCGCCAGTTCATTGAGCGCATGGAGGGCAGAGACCTCAACAAAAAGACGGTTTTCTCCCTGATTTGCGCCGGCGCTTTCGACGGCATGGGGCCAAACCGCGCCCAGATGCTGCAGATGTACGAGCTTTTGATGGACGAGGCGGCCGGCTCCCGCCAGAGCAACGTGGAGGGTCAGCTAAACCTCTTCGGCTCGACGACGGCGGCACTCCCCCGCCGGTGGCCCGACGTGCCGGAACTGGCGCTGCGGGACCTTCTGGCCTACGAAAAGGAGGCCACCGGACTCTACCTCTCTGGTCATCCGCTCTCTGAGTACGCCCCCGCCATCAAGGCGGCGGGCGGCATTGCGGTGCGGGAGGTGCTGCGGGCAGGCACCGAGGGGGCGCTCTGTCAGGACGGCCAGTATGTCACGGTCGGGGGCGTTGTGACGGCCCGGCGGCTCAAGACGACGAAATCGAACACCCAGATGGCCTTTATCACGCTCGAGGACATGACGGGCAGTGTCGACTGCATCGTCTTCGCCTCCGTGCTGCAAAAATACGACGAGCTCCTGAAAAAGGACGCCGTCATCGGCATGCGGGGCCGGGTGTCGGTCAAGGAGGACGAGGATGTGACGCTGGTGCCGGCCGAGGTTTGGCTGCTCGAGGCCGGCCGGACACAGCCGCAGGCCTGCCCCTCCCCCAAAAAGAAGGCGCCCGCCGGGCTCTACCTCAAGGTGCCGGGCGAAGACTGCCCGCAGCTTGCGCAGGCCGAGCGGGTCATGCGCATCTTTAACGGCATGACGCCTGTCTACGCGAGGCTTTGCGACACCGGGGCCATGGTAAAGCTCTCGCTTCGCATTGCGGAGGAAAAATACGTGGAAAGCGAGCTCAGGGCGCTGCTCGGGGAGGACAACGTCGTCCTGCTCGGCGGCTCGCCCACATAAACAGCTTACATTCGGAGGCATTTATGAGAACAATCGGCGTGCTCACATCCGGCGGCGACGCGCCCGGCATGAACGCGGCCATCCGCGCCGTCGTGCGGGGCGGCATTTTGCAGGGGCTGGCGGTGGTCGGCATCGGCCACGGATATCAGGGGCTTGTGGAGGGCGAGGTCATCCCGCTCCCCATGCGCTCGGTCTCGGGCCATCTCCACCGCGGCGGCACGCTGCTCGCCACCGCCCGCTCGGACGACTTCATGACCGAGGCGGGCTTTGCGAGGGCCCTTGCCACCCTGCGCCAAAACGGCATTGACGGGCTTGCCGTCATCGGCGGCGACGGCTCCTACCGCGGCGCTCTGGCGCTTGCAAAGGCCGGCGTTCAGGTCGTCGGGATTCCCGGCACCATTGACAACGACATTCCGGGCACAGAGTACACAATCGGATTTGACACCGCGGTCAACACCTGCGTTGAGCTCTCGGACAAGCTGCGGGACACCGCCCAATCCCACGAGCGGTGCAGCGTCATTGAGGTCATGGGCCGCCACTGCGGCAACATCGCCCTCGCCGCCGGTCTTGCCTGCGGCGCAACCGCCATTTTAGTGCCCGAGATGAAAACCGATTTCGAGCAGGACATCTTGGCCCGCATTGACGAGACCCGCTCGACCGGCAAGCGGCATTTCATTTTGATTGTCAGCGAAGGGGTCTTCGGCGAGGGTTTCCCCTTCAAGGACTCGGCCGAGATTGCGGCCGCCGTGACCGAGCGGCTTGGCGTGCCGGCCCGCACGACGGTGCTGGGGCATGTGCAGC
>DATMXT010000174.1:0-2132 GCA_035561375.1 Terriglobales bacterium
TTATTTCGCGGCCTTGCCGACTTCCATGCCCTTGTCGAACGCGGCGTTGTTGATCGGGACCAGCTGCGGGCGCTTTTTGCCCAGCTTCTTCTCGGCGGTGTGCTTGACCTTGTCGGGCGGGAGCAGCTCGGTGAAACCGATGTAGGCTCCGACCATCGCGAGGTTTGCCGAACGTGCGTTGCCGCACTCCATCGCGATGTCGCCTGCCGGAACCTTGACAACCTTGATGTCCTTGCGGGTCGGCTCAACCGTCACGATGGAGCTGTTGATGAACATCGTGCCGCCGACCTTCAGTCTGCCTTCAAACTTGGTCAGCGAGGGATCGTTTAAGACCATCAGGTCGTCCATGACGTCCGCCATCGGGGCGCCTATCATCTCATCCGAGATGACGACATAGCAGTTGGCCGTGCCGCCGCGCTGCTCCGAGCCGTAGGACGGGAAGAAGGTCACAAACTTATCGGTCGTCTCGGACGCCGTGTAGCACAGCAGCTGTCCGCAGACCATGACGCCCTGGCCGCCGAAGCCGCCAATCAGAAGTGTTCTCTCTGCCATAATCGTAATCCTCCTTATTCCTTATCCTTGTCGCGGAAGCAGCCGACCGGGAACTCCTTGAGGGTGTTGTTGCGCATGTAGTCAACAGACTCAAGGGGAGACAGGCCCCAGTTGGTCGGGCAGGTGGACATGCACTCGACAAAGGAGAAGCCCTTGCCGTCGACCTGGTTCTGGAAGGCCTTCTTGATGGCGGCCTTCGCCTTGATGATGTTGGGCGCGGAGTCAAAGGAGACGCGCTCGAGGTAGTGCGGGGCGCCCAGCTGATTGAGGACTTCGCACATGTGCATCGGATAGCCGACGTCTTCCGCCTGACGGCCGAAGGGGGCGGTGGTGGCCTTCTGGCCGACCAGGGTGGTCGGGGCCATCTGGCCGCCGGTCATGCCGTATGTGCCGTTGTTGACGAAAATGACCGTGATGTTCTCGCCGCGGTTTGCGGCATAAATGGTCTCGGACAGGCCGATGGCGGCCAGGTCGCCGTCGCCCTGATAGCTGAAGACGACGCGGTCGGGGTTGGTGCGCTTGAGGGCCGTCGCAACGGCGGCGGCGCGGCCGTGGGCCGTCTCCATCGAGTTCAGGTCGTGATAAAAAGTTCCGTTGCCGCAGCAGCCGATGCCGTAGACGCAGATGGGGGACTTTCCGAGCCCCATCTCGTCGAAGACCTCGGCGAAAATTTTATGGATGGTGCTGTGGAAACAGCCGGGGCAAAACCCGGAGACGGCATCCGGAGACAGGACCGGGGATCTCTCATAAATCTTTTCCATCGTTATCCCCCTCACTTGTTGAAAATCGCGCGGATGGCGTCGATGATCTCCGCACGGGTCAAAATGACGCCGCCGGAGGTGAGCACGGTCGTGATGGGCGTGCGCTTTCTGACCACATGGTCGACATCCTCCGCATACTGTGCGGGAATGGACATCTCGGCCACGAGAATGCCCCTGAGTTTGCCGTAATCGAGCTTCTCGAAGGCCTCGGCCGGGAAGGGATAGAGTGTGATGGGCCGGATGAGCCCGACTTTATGTCCCTCGGCCCGGAGCGCGTCGACAGCCGAGCGGGCGATGCGGGCGGAGGTGCCGTAGGCCGTGACAATGACCTCGGCGTCCGCAGTCAGATACTCCTCGTACATGACCTCGGTCTTCTTCCAGTGCTCGTACATCTTCTCCTCGCGGCGGTTTTGCTCCATGACCGACGGCTCGTACTCAAGGCCCAAAATCCGCTTGGGCTCGCCCTCGCCGCGGGCGATGATGGACCACTTCTCGTTGGCCTTCTTGTAGCCGGCGACCTCTTCGTCTGTGCGCATTCTCGGCAGCTCGACCGGCTCCATCATGACGGCGATAAAGCCGTCGACCAGCACGAGGACCGGATACCGGTACTCCTCGGCCTTGTCAAAGGCCAGGGGCAGCAGCTCGGTCGCCTCCTGCACGGTTGCGGGCGCGTAGACGAGGGTGCGAAATCCTCCGTTTCCGGAGGCCTTGGTGGCCTGAAAATAGTCCTGCTGGGCCGGCTTGATGTCGCCGCAGCCGGGGCCGCCGCGCATGACGGAGCAGATGACGGCCGGGAACCGGGCCGCCGCCAGATAGGAG
>DATMXT010000175.1:0-11146 GCA_035561375.1 Terriglobales bacterium
GGCCTATCGGCCGCTGCGCAGCGCGCCGCGCATGTCGGTCATGATCAGCGCAATCGGGGTGTCCTATCTTTTGCAAAACGCCGCGCTGTACTTTTACGGCGGCCTTGCCAAGGTCTACCCCAAAATTCCGTGGCTCTCCAAAACCGTCACCATCTGGGGCGCCAGCACCAAGATGGTCACGGTCGTCACACCGGTGCTCACAATCGCCCTCGTCATCTTTTTGACCGTTCTCATCAAGAAAACCAAAATCGGCATTGCGATGCGCGCCGTCTCCAAGGATTTTGAGACCAGCCAGCTCATGGGCATCAAAATCGACACGGTCATCTCGGTCACTTTCATCATCGGCTCATTTTTAGCCGCAGTCGGCTCCATGCTCTATTTCACAAACTACGCCTCCGTCACCCCCGTGTCGGGCGGCATGCCGGGGCTCAAATGCTTTGTGGCGGCCGTCTTCGGCGGCATCGGGAGCATTCCGGGGGCCGTCATCGGCGCTTTTATCATCGGTATTTGCGAGAATATTCTCAAGGGCGGAAGTCAGATTTTCGGCTTCGGAACCGGTTGGACGACCTTCTCCGACGCCTTCACCTTCGCCCTGCTCATCATAATCCTCGTCGTCAAGCCCACAGGACTGTTCGGCGAAAAGTCTTCGGATAAGGTTTGAGGGTGGACGGTATGGAAAAGAGAAACAAAACCGAACTGCGGCTCATGCTTGCCGCCATCACGTTCATCTATGTGGCCGTATTTGTCCTTGAGCAGACCATGAACCCCGGGCACATCCTCTTCACCGTGCTCAAGAAGGGGGCCATCTATTCGCTTGTCGCCGTGTCCATGAACCTGCTCAACGGCTTCACCGGGCTGTTTTCGCTCGGGCAGGCCGGGTTCATGCTGATTGGGGCGTACACCTACGCCATTTTCACGATTCCGACCGAAGTCAAGCTGTCGAACAGCGTCTATAAATATTACGACTGCCTCGTGACCTTCGACACCGGCATTTTCATTGCCTTAATCTGCGCAGGCCTTGCGGCGGGGCTCTTCGCGGCCCTCATCGGGCTGCCGGTGCTGCGCCTCAAGTCGGACTACCTCGCCATTGCCACTTTGGGCTTTGCCGAAATCATTAGGGCCATTTTCCAGTGGGACACCCTGGGGCCCATCACCAACGGCGCCAACGTCATGCGGGAATACAAGGATTTGACCGACGTGACCATTCCCTTCACCAATATTAAATTCCCGCCCACGCTCTTTGTGTTTTTAGCTGCCGGCGCCTGCGTGGCGCTCATTGTGCTGCTCATCAACTCCTCTTACGGCAGAGCTTTCAAGGCCATCCGGGACGACGAGATCGCGGCCGAGGCCATGGGCATCAACCTCTTCAAGCACAAGCAGTTGAGCTTTGTCATCAGCTCTTTCTTCGCAGGCGTCTCGGGCGCGCTCGTGGCCATGTTCCAGGCCACCGTTCAGGCCTCCCAGTTCAAGAGCGCCATGACCTATGAGATTTTGCTCATTGTCGTCATCGGCGGCATCGGCTCCATTTCAGGCTCCTGCATCGCGAGCTTCCTCTATATCGCCAGCTCCGAGTGGTGGCTGCGCGGGCTCGACTCGGGGAAATTCCTCTGGATTGTGGCGCCCACCATCTTCCGCTCGGGCTTTCGCAAATTCGCCTTTTCAATTGTCATCATGATCATCGTCCTCTTCTTCTCGAGAGGGCTGATGGGGGATAAGGAGATTTCATTCAGGGGGCTCGCCCGCAAGCTGAAATCAAGACCGGCAAGGGCGAAAGGGGGCGAAACCGATGCCTGAGAACGTGCTGCTTTTAGAGGATGTGACCATGCAGTTTGGCGGCGTCGTCGCCGTCAACAACCTCTCGCTTGAAGTGAACCGCGGCGAGACCGTCGCCCTCATCGGGCCAAACGGCGCCGGAAAGACCACGGTCTTCAACTGCGTCACCGGCGTCTACGAGCCCACCAACGGCGTCATCAGCTTCAACGGGGAGCCGATTGTCGCCAACCATCCGCACGGCAAAATGAAAAAGCTCTACGCCGGGGAGAATGCGAAAAAATATGCCGGCAAGAGGACGATTGACCCGACGCCCGACGAGATCACAAGGCTCGGCATCGCCCGCACTTTCCAGAACATCCGGCTGTGGAAGAGCATGACGGTGTTCGACAACGTGCTGACCGCAAAGCACATGCGGGCAAAACAAAACGTGCTCTCGGCCACGCTGCGCCTGACCTATGCCGAGGAGAAGCGCATGCGCGAGGAGACGGCAAAACTCCTCGAGGAACAAAACCTCCTGCAATACGCAAACGACCTCGCCGTCAGCCTGCCCTACGGCCTGCAGCGCCGCCTTGAAATTGCGAGGGCCCTTGCCACCGAGCCGGAGCTGCTGCTCCTTGACGAGCCGGCGGCCGGTATGAACCCGCAGGAGACGCAGGACTTGGGGCAGTTCATTTTGCAAATCAAAAACAAATACAACCTCACAATTCTCATGATTGAGCACCATATGGACCTCGTCATGCAGTTTTGCGACCGCATTTACGTCATCGACTTCGGAAAATATATCTGTGACGGGACGCCCGACTTCGTTCAGGCCGACCACCGCGTCATCAACGCATACCTGGGGGTGGACTGATGGAAGACGTGATTCTCAGCATCAAGGAACTCAAAGTCAACTACGGCGGCATCGAGGCCGTCAAGGGCATCTCGTTTGACGTGCCCCGCGGTAAGATTGTCACCTTAATCGGCGCGAACGGCGCCGGAAAGAGCTCGACCCTGCGGGCCATCGCCGGACTTGTGAAGCCCAAAAGCGGCTCCATCATGTTTGAAAACGTGGGCATCACAGGTAAGGATACGACGATGATTGTCAAAAAAGGGGTCACGCTGGTCCCCGAGGGCCGGCGGATTTTCCCCGACCTCACGGTCTACGAAAATCTGCGGGTGGGCGCCTATCTGCGCAAGGACAGCATCGCGGACGACATCGAGTGGGTCTTCAGCCTTTTTCCGCGCCTTAAAGAGCGGTCGTGGCAGGCCGGCGGCACCCTGTCGGGCGGCGAGCAGCAGATGCTCGCGGTCGGCCGGGCCCTCATGAGCCGCCCGAAGCTCCTCATGATGGATGAGCCGTCACTGGGCCTTGCGCCCCTCATTGTGCGGGACATCTTTGGCATCATCAAGGAGATCAATAAGAGCGGCGTGACCATTTTGCTCATTGAGCAAAACGCCAACATGGCCCTCTCCACGGCCGACATGGGCCATGTGCTCGAGACGGGGCGCATCACCCTCTCGGGCAGCGGCTGCGAGCTGCTTGAAAACGAGGCGGTCAAGGCGGCCTACCTCGGGACCTGATACGGGCGTATGGCCATAAAAAAGTTTCGGCCGCACGGCCGAAAGAATAATTGACAGACCGGGACGGTATCGCTCTTTCAGGGCGATACCGTCCCGGCGTCTTTTCCGGTCTATGGCCGTCTTTATTTCACCTATGATTCGGCGTTTGCGTCGGGCGGCATGAGGGGAGGCAAAAGATTGCGCTTGCAAAAATATTCATAAAACTCGATTGAGGCCTCTCTTTGAGCCGCAGTTTCGGAGAACTCCATCAGCTTGAACAATATTTTATGAATCATTTCGCCGGAGCAGTATTTGAAGGGTGTTTTTCCCCAGCAGGGAGGAGTGCTGCGATTGAAGTATTCCCAGAACAGCATCTGCCTTTCCGCCGGAACGGCAAGGCGGTATTGAGGATGCCCCTCGATGATGCCGTCACGGTTGTCCTCTCCGAAGAAATCCTCCGCGACCATGCATGCGCCGAGGATGCGACGCTTCGGCTCGGCCTGCCCGTCGGGCCGGCTGGTGAGCAGGCACACGGAATTGGGCTTTATCCGATCCGCGACCCTCGGCTGTCCTTTGGAATACCCGTTTAAATATGTCCCGGTTGAGAGCATATATGTCTCGCAGACCTGCCCGGCGTGCTCCGGCGGGATGTTGAAGGCCGCGTGAGAGTTGGATATCACTTTGAAGTTCAGCAATTTCTGCCTGCGGTTGCGCTGCGCCTGTTCCTCCTGATTCCTCTCCTGAATTGCGGCCTCTTTGCACGCCGCCTGTTCTTCGATGCACTGCTGAATACCCCGGTCTCTCAGGGTTAGAAAATCTTTAAACGCATCCGGATAAATAAACTTCTTTTCGCTGTCCTGAAAGCACACGGTTGCGATTCCTCCGGTCAAAGCCGTAATGACCCCCGGACCGAAGGTCCGGTGTCTGACCGGCTGTCCTACGATATTCATTTTTCTCCTTTCCGTGTCATATGAAAAGAGCCCTCGCCCGGGTTTGCGGCCGGGCGAGGGCAGCTTTTTACATGACGAGCGGTCACTTCGCCGCGTCGTCGCTCACCCGTTCAAACCTTGCATCCGCGCGTCTTTTGTCATTGATGCGAAGAACAATGCTGTCCATATCGATTTGTAATTCAATTTTATCACTTTGAAATTCCGGGATATCGCCGACCGTGAGCGTTGTCCCGACCGGGACGCCGGCGAGATCGACTGTGACGATATCCAGCAGATATTCCGGCTGGGCGGCGTGCGGAACCTGCATTTGAATCTGCTCCACTGCGCCCGGCACCTTGTCCTTGTTTAAAAGCAGAATATCCGCGACGCTGTTGACTTTTTTTCCGGCGTCCAAAACGTCAAAGCCGATGTGAACGACCGCGTCGTTCAAGTAGCTGTATTCCAGCTTCCGGATAAGCGTGTGATATGTTTTTCCGTCCACCCGGACATCCACTTTGCTTCCGTTGCGCCTCGTAAGCCTCAGCTGTCTGGCCGCAACCTGGCTGATTTGTACAGAGAGAGACTCCTCCAGTCCCGCGCCGCTGATCGCGCAGGGGATGATGCCCCGACGTCTGAGCTGCTTTGCCTTTGCCGCCGGATCGCGCATCTCGGCCTTGATGATGTCCATTTTTACTCCTCCTGAAAAATATTTTCGGGCCCTGCTCTTAAAAAAAGAAGGGCTTTTCATAGTACGCCCTGCGGCGCATTACCAAAAGCCCTTCTTAAAAAGACGGTTCTTTTTATTCAATTAAAATCAGTGTAACACAGACCGGATAAAAAGTCAAATCCGCCGGCGCGGCTCAGGCCATGCGGCCACTTTGCAAAGAGCGGGGGGAAGTTTTTTTCATGGTCACGGATTTGAATACCGGGACAAAAACTGCCGCGTGCGCTCCTCACGGGGGCTGTCAATGACCTCTTTTGCACCGCCCTCCTCCACAATGACGCCGCCGTCCATGAAAATGACGCGGCCCGCCACGTCTCTGGCAAAGGCCATCTCGTGGGTGACGATGATCATCGTGGTGTCGTTTTCAGCGAGGGAGCGGATGACCCGCAGCACTTCACCGGTCAGCTCCGGGTCAAGGGCTGATGTGGGCTCGTCAAAGCAGAGAATGTCGGGAGAGAGGGAGAGGGCGCGCGCGATTGCGACCCGCTGCTGCTGGCCGCCCGAGAGCTGGTGGGGGTAGAAGTTCAGCTTGTCCGAAAGCCCCATCCGGGCCAGCACTTCTATCGCCGACGCCCGAATCTCCTCCCCGGTGGCCTTGGCGTTCTCCCCGTATTCCGGGCGCTCCTTTGCCAGCAGTTCCCCGGCCAGCATGACGTTTTTCAAAGCCGTGTACTGGGGGAAGAGGTTGAAGGACTGAAAGACGAGGCCGAAATGCAGCCTTTTTTTGCGAATTTGGCGCTCAAGCTGGGTCGCGGGGTCGGCCGCGTCGAAAATCAGCTTGTCCGAGACCGAAATGCACCCGCCGTCCGGCTTTTCAAGGAAGTTGAGACAGCGTAAGAGCGTGGTCTTTCCGGAGCCGGAGGAGCCGATGATGGCGAGGGATTCGCCTTTTTCAAGCGAAAAGGTGATGTCCTTCAAGACCTCGGTGTCGTCAAAGCTCTTGCAGATGTGGTCCACCTCAAGAATTGCCATATCGTCACCTCCTATGCCCTGAAATAGTCGAGCTTCTTCTCGGCGTAGCCCAGCAGCAGCGTCAGCACGCCGCAGAAAATCAAAAAGAAAATGGCGGTCGAAAAGAGCGGCCAGATGAGGCCCTTTGTCGCGAACTCCTTGGACATCATGATGATCTCCTTGTTCGCAATGACGTTGGCCAAGGCCGTGTCCTTAATGAGGGTCATCACCTCGTTGCCCATGGGCGGGAGGATGCGCTTGACCACCTGCAGCAGCGTGACATGGAAGAAAATCTGGCTTTTCTTCATGCCGAGCACCTGGCCCGCCTCATACTGTCCGCGGGGAATGCCCTCAATGCCGCCGCGGTAAATTTCCGAGAAATAGCAGGCGTAGTTGATGACGAAGGCGACGATGGCGGCCGGCACCCGGGGCAGGGCGGTCCCGCTCCAAATGAGGCCCGGCCCGTAAAAAATCACAATGACCTGAAGCATCAGGGGCGTGCCGCGGATGCACCAGACAAAGGTCTTTACGAGCCACCGAAGGGGCGTCATCCGGCTCATGGAGCCAAAGGAGATGAAAAGTCCCAGCGGCAGCGCAAAGGCCAAGGTGACAAAGAAAATTGTGCAGTTGATGCCAAAGCTCTGGAGCAGCTTAGAGAAAATGATGGAAGGACTCATCAGAAACCTACTTTACCTACTTATGCTACTTTACTTAAGAATGGGGCAGGGGAGTTTCCTCCCCCGGCCCCAAGCACTTGATTCGTGATGGATGGAATTACTCGGCGAGGCTCAGGCCGTATTTCTCAGCCAGGGCAGGCAGGGTGCCGTCGGCGATGAGCCCCGACATGAGCTCGTTGACCTTGGTGCACAGCGTGCTGTCCTTGCGGAAGCCGATGCCGTACTCCTCCACCGAGAGTTCAAGGCCGTCGACCATCTGCAGCTCGGCGTAGTCGGTGCCTTCACCCACCATGCTCTTGGCAAGGGTCCAGTCGAGCACTGCGGCGTCGGAAGTGCCGGCCTTGACTTCCATCAGGGCGTCGGTCTGCTTGGAGACGGCGACATAGGTGGCCTTTGCGAGGTCGGCGTCGCCTGCGATGACGCTCTCACCGGCGGAGCCGGCTTCGGCGACAAGATTGGCGCCCGAGAGGGAGGCGGTATCGGCATATTTGGCGGCGTCGGCCGAGCGGATGACGACGACCTGCATGTTCTTGACATAGGGGTCGGAGATCGCGATGTTCGCCTTGAGCTCTTCGGTGATGGTCATGCCGTTCCAGATGCAGTCAATGCTCTTGGCGTCGAGCTCAATGACCTTGGTGTCCCAGTTGATTTCGACGAATTCGGGGGTGACGCCGAGCTTCTCGCAGACGGCGTTCGCAAACTCGGTGTCAAAACCGGTGAAGCTGCCGGCGGCGTCGGTGTAGTTCATGGGCTCGTAGACCGTGTAACCGATGAGCAGCTTTCCGTTCGCCGTGACATAGGACAGGTCGTCTTCGGCAACAGGGGTTTCGGGGGTCTCGGGCACTTCGGCGTCGGCCTTCTTGGCGCAGGCGGCAAGCGCAAAGACCAGCACAATGGCAAGCAAAAGGGCTGCGAACTTTTTGACCTTCATGTGATGTATCCTCCAGAAATATTTATTTTTATGTCTGTCGGCGGTATACTTTCGTATATTATCACACAAACGCGCCGATGTGAAGAACTATTTCCCATTCTCAAATAAATTCTTATGTCAAAACAAAAAGCCCTGTCATTTTGGCCGTCGGTTTGGGCATTTTGGTATAAAAACAGCTTTTAAATCAATAATAGAGCCGTACGCATGAACAGGAGGTGTCTGCATCAATATGGATTCAAAACACGGAATTCACATGACCACCCGTGACAGGGTGCTTTTGGCGTGGGAGGATTCCATGGAGCTCGTGCGGGATTTCCAGAGCTACGCAAACGAAATTGAAGACGACAAAAAAGTCTATGAAGTGTTTAAGGAGTTTGCCGAGGATGAAGGCCTTCACGCTTCAAAACTGCTTGAGCTCCTAAAAGAATACGACGCGAAATGAGAGGCGGCGGCAGCCAGAGGATTACGGCTGCCGCCGTCATTTTCCGCATAACCATGCAGCGAAGGGGAATGTACCAACATTTGATGAAGGGGCGGCCCCTTTGCCGCCCGCTGTTTTTCGCGCAGACGTCAGAGGTAGAGCGCGTATTTGCGGCTGGGCGCTCTTTTGAAGCCGGCCGCCTCATACAGCCTGTGGGCGGGAGCCGCCTCCTCAAGGCAGGTGAGGGAGATGGACTTGTAGCCGTGTTCCTTTGCATATTCTTTGGCGTAGTCCATCAGGGCGTGCCCGATGCCCCGCCCGCGGGCGCAGGCCGTCACCGCCACATTGAAGAGCTCAAGACAGGGCTGAAAGCCGAAGGTGAAGAGCTCAATTTTATAGAGCGTCATGCTGCCTAAGAGCGCCCCGCCCTCCTTTGCGACGACAATGTCATAGGCGTCGCACTCTTTGCAGCCTTCAACGCTGCTGTTTCCGAAACACTCGTCCATGAGGGCCCTGTAGGCCGGAAGGTCGCTGACTGCCAGCTTTTCAATGGTCACGGTAGTAAATCTCCTTTGTGTATTCTTCCCCGCAGGGGTGGGGGTGCTTTGTGCCAAGCGCATACAGGTCGGTGCAGCGGGCCTCAAGGGCGAAGTCTGCCCTTGTCGCCTTTGTCACGGCGGGCAGGGCGGCCTCTTTGATGACTTTGCGCCCAACGCGGTCAAGGGCCAGCACGCGAAGTACAGAGGGCTTCGGGACGTCGGGCAGGTCGAGGAAAGCCCGCAGCAGAATGCGCCGGATGCGCGCTTTCGTATACCGCTTTGTGCAGACCCGGTCGATGACTTCGTCCACGGTGAGGGCCTCCCTGACGGCGGCCCAAATGCGGTTTTCAAGCCCCTCGGTCACATCGGGCAGCGCCAAATAATATTCAGGGGACAGCGTGCGCAGGCGGGCCAGCATGGCCCGGTCGAGATATTTCATCTCATGGGTGCCCTCGCCGCCGTAGAGCTTTGCCCGAAGGAGGGAGGCCCGCTCGGACGCGGGGTCTCTGAGGACGCTGAAAGGCACAATGGAAAGCCCCTGCCGCCGTATGGCGGCGCAGTATTCGATGCCAAGGGTGTTGTTCGGCGTGTCGAGCAAAAAGCCCAGCTCCCCCAAGGCCGCCTTGCAGGCGACGGGGTAGGAGAGCCCTTTTTCCATTTCGGCCTTCACCGCGTCTATGCGCTGCGAGAGTGCCAGTGCCGCCCGGTCGAGCAGGGCCGCGTCCCCGCACTCGCTGCCGAAGCTGACGACTGCGGCGCCCAGCGCCGCCATCAGGGCTACGCCGGACTCGGCGTACCCCTGCGCCGACTTGAGCACGCAGGCGGTCGGAATTTCCACCACTAAATTCATGCCGGCGTCGACGGCGCTTTTGGCCCTCGTCCATTTGTCGTAAATCGCAAGGTCGCCGCGCTGGACAAAGTTGCCCGACATGACGCCGACGACGGCGTCAAAGCCCTCGGCCTTGGTCAGCTCGATGTGCCGGCGGTGACCGGCGTGAAGAGGGTTGTATTCGCAAAGGATTGCGGCAATCGTCATTGTTTTTCTCCTGTATTCCGGCGTTGCGGGTTAAATTCCCATCACTTTATGCGAAAATGCTTGAAAAACATCGGTTTAAGGACTATACTGAAACAGCTGATTCACAAAAAACTGGAGGTTGACATGAAGATTCTCGTAATTAACGCCGGCAGCTCTTCGCTCAAGTACCAGCTCATCGAGACCGACAACAACGACGTGCTGGCCAAGGGCCTGTGCGAGCGCATCGGTATCGACGGCAAACTGTCGCACAAGAGCGTCAAGGGCGAGTACAAGGCCGACGTGGCCATGAAAAACCATTCCGACGCCATCAAGGTCGTCATCGACTCCATCACCAGCCCCGAGTACGGCTGCATCTCCTCGCTCTCCGAGATCGCCGCGGTCGGCCACCGCGTTGTGCACGGCTCCGAAACCTTCTCCGGCTCGGTCAAAATCACCGAAGCCGTCATGAAGTCGCTTGAGGAGTGCTCCGAGCTTGCTCCCTTGCACAACCCGCCGAACATCGTCGGCATCAACGCCTGCAAGGAGGTCATGGGGGACGACATTCCCATGGTCGGCGTCTTTGATACCGCTTTCCACCAGACCATGCCGCCCAAGGCCTACATTTACGGCCTGCCCTACGAGTTCTACGAGAAATACAAAGTCCGCAAGTTCGGCTTCCACGGCACCTCCCACCGCTATGTCTCGGCCAAGGCCGCCGAAATGCTGGGCAAAAAGCCGGAGGCGTGCAAAATTATCACCTGCCACCTCGGCAACGGCTCCTCCATCACCGCCGTCGACTGCGGCAAGTCGGTCGACACCTCAATGGGCTTCACGCCGCTCGAGGGCCTTGCGATGGGCACCCGCTCGGGCTCGATGGACCCCGCCATCGTCACATTCCTGATGGACAAGGAAGGGCTTGACACCGCCGGCATCAACAACGTCATGAACAAGAAGTCGGGCGTTTTAGGCGTATCCGGCGTCTCCTCCGACTTCCGAGACCTCGAAATGGCCGCCGCCGAGGGCAACAAGCGGGCTGAACTCGCCATTGAGATGTTCGCCTACCAGGTCAAGAAGTATATCGGCTCCTACGCCGCCGCCATGGGCGGCGTCGACGCCGTCGTCTTCACGGCGGGCGTCGGCGAGAACGGCATTGGCATCCGCGCCAAGTGCGTCGAGGGGCTCGAGTTCATGGGCATCAAAATTGACGCCGAAAAGAACAACGTCCGCGGCAAGGACACCGACGTCTCGGCAAAGGACGCGACGGTCAAGACCTTTGTCATCGCCACAAACGAGGAGCTCATGATCGCGCTTGACACTAAGGAGATCGTCACGAAGTAGTTGTGAGTTCACAGTTCGGCCGCCCGGGGACGGGCGGCCGATTTTTTAGCTTTTCTTGTGCTCCCTGACATAGACCAGCTTGTTGTTGGAGCTCTGGGCCTGAACCGATTTCACATCGACTGAACCGAGCGATTTGATGAAGAGCGTGAGCTTGGAAAAGCCGAAGTTGCGCACGTCGAAGTCGGGATACCGGCGGTTGAGCATGTTGGCGAGGTCGCTGATGAAGACCCAGTCCTCCTCGTCCTCCGTGTTCTCGCGAACGTAGCTCAGGATGGCCTCCTCAATGGTCTCGAGCGAGGTCATTTC
>DATMXT010000176.1:0-7023 GCA_035561375.1 Terriglobales bacterium
TAAGCCGCTCACGCCTCACGCCAGATTGTCGCGCTTGCCGGTCTTGTCGAACGCCTCCATGTAGGCGAGAATGCGGTCGGTGTTGCCCTGCGCCTGCGCCCCGTACTCAATGCGGTCGTACTTGTTGGCGTCATAGGCCACAACAAAGGTCTCGGTGCGCCGCCGGCGCGCGCCGCAGTTGGGGCAGACAATGTCCTTGCGGTTCAGGAAATAGATGTAGAAGGCGACAATGGGCGGAAAGAGGAAAAACCAGGCCACCGGATTTTCCCCCAGCACATACTGCCACAGCACGCCGGCTCCGAACAGCATCGCGGCCGAGATCGGCACCCGAAAGAGCGCCGAAACGCGGGGCCTCGTCACGCCGAAAGTGCCCTCGTAGCCGCACTCGTCGCACATCTCCTGCTGAAATTCCTGATATTTTTTCAGGCGCTCCCTGATTTCGTAATTGCTGCTCAAAATCGCCACCCCGGTCAAGCCGCGCAAGGCGCCGCGTTATTATCTTCTATTGTATCACGGGGTTTGCTGTGATACAATATCCGAAAAGGCGCCGGAAATCAAACGCCTGCCGCCGGACGCACTCGCGGCCGGGGGATTTGCGGACAAGGTTTACGGATGAGGGTTTGCTGAAAGGATTTACAAATCACCCGATGAAAAGCAGCGTGAAACCAAGACTTACGGCCGGCACCCTGATGCTGGTGCTCGCCATCGCGGCGCTGGTCACTTTCTGGTACGCCAAGCGCACCTGGATAGAGCCCGAAAACGACATTTCCCCCATGCCGGGCAGCGAGTTTTCGGACAACAAGGCGCTCTCCCTCCCGGAGGGCGGGCAGCCGCTCGTCTATGAGGAGCTGACGCCCGAACGCTTTCTGGCGCTGCTCGCGCAGTACGAAGTGCCGGCCGGCATCTCCTGGGAGGTCGAGACGACGGTCTACGCCGACTCCGGCTCCCGCACAAAAGTCGGCAGCCTCCAGCGCACCGGCGACGACTACGAGATCACGCTGACTGAGGACGGCCGCACCACCCGCTCCGTTAAGCGCACCGGCGGCACCGTCGCGGTCGACGGGGCCACCCTCCCCTATTCGGCGGCCTATGCGCCGCTTCGGCAGCTCGGCATGGCCGACATTGAATATCTGCTGAAGGTTGACCCCACAGCCATTGCCGAAGCCGGCTGGGCCGAGCTCGAGGGGCGGCAGGTGCTCTATGTGAAGCTAAATGACCCCGACCTGCCCCAGGCCGAGAGCTACTGGGTCAGCGTGGAGCTGGGGCTACCGCTGCGCTGTGAGACCTATGAAGGCGACAAAATGACCTACCTGGCCCGCACCCTTTCGGTCGAGGAGCGGCAGGCCGGCTGAATGGCCAAGTACGGTATTCACCCCCGCGCGCACAGACAGAGAGATGACAGGTGAGGGGAAAAACACTTGAAATATAAAAACGAACTGCTGCTGATGATGGTCACTTTCCTCTGGGGGCACGGGACGCTCGCCACCAAATTTATAAACACCGGCTTTGACCCGATGCCTGGCCTCACGCTGCGCTATCTGGCGGCGCTTGTCGTCATCGGCGGGTTTACCGCCCATACCCTGCGGAAAGACCCGCAGCGCAAAAAGACCTTCATCACAAAGACCACCCTTCGGGTTGTGGGGGTCACCGGCACTTTCAGCGTGGCCAGCCTTACGCTTCAGATGATCGCGCTGCGGTATACGACGGCCTCGAACACCTCTTTTATCCTCTGCACCTACACCGTGATCATGCCCTGCCTTGCCGCCCTCATCTTCAGAGAGCCCATTCACAAAGTGCAGATTTGGGGTCTTTTCTCGTGTTTTTTGGGCACGGCCCTCATCTCCCGGGTCATCGGCTTTGAAGGCGGGTTCCACATCGGCCTTGACGGGCTTGGGGTCGGCGACCTTCTCATGCTGGTCTGCTCCCTGCTCGTCGCCGTCCAGTCGCTGGCAGTCTCGAGGCTTGGCAAGGCGAAAGTCGACCCGCTCGGGTTTGTCCTGAGCCAAATCGCCTACTGCTTTCTGGCCTGCGCCCTGGGGTGGGCCCTCATTTTTCAGGGCGCAAGGGCGGATTTCGGCAATTTGCCGGCGCTGCTCGGCGTCTGTTATAACGGGGCGCTCGGCAGCGGCGCCGTCTACATTGTGTACAGCAGCGTCATGCCGCGGATGGCTCCGGCAACGGCCGGCCTCATTCTGGCCTGCGAGCCGGTCTTTACCACCTTTGCGGCCTCGGTCATCCCCATTGCCGGAAAGACCGAGCCCATCGGCCTCATTCAGGTGACCGGCGGCGCCCTCATACTCGGCACCGTTGTCGCGGTGCAGCGCGTTATGAACAAGGGCGCCGCAAGCGCCGTGGCTGCGGCCGATTCGGCCAAGGCGGGATAAGGCCATGATAATGAGTAAATATAAACATGAGCTCATGCTGCTCTTCGTGGTGCTGTCCTGGGCGTCCGGAATGCTCGCGGCCAAGGCCATCGTCACCGGTTTTGACCCGGTGCCCGGCAACACGGTGCGCTACGCGATGGCCGCGGCCTTTCAGTGGGGCTATGCGCACTACTCGCTTCGCCGCACCGCAGCCCGTCGGGAAACCTTCTTTGTGAAGGGCACTTTTTGGACGGCCATGCTCATGAGCGCCTTCATCGTCGCAAGCCAGCTCTCCACGCTCGAGGCCTTAAAGCACACCTCGGCCACCAACGCCACGTTTATCGGCTCAATTTACACCATGCTGGTCCCGGTCTTCGGCGCCCTCTTTTTCAGAGAGCGGGTGCGGCCGGTGCAGGTGATAGGGCTTGCCGGCTGCCTTGTCGGCACCTGCCTCATCTCAGGGGTGCTCAGTTTTTCAGGCGGGCTCCACTTTTCGCTCTCCAGCATCGGGCTTGGCGACGCCCTCATGCTGGTCTCGGCGGTCTCCGCCGCCTCCCAGGTCATCACTGTCGGGCGCAGCGGCAAAAAGGGCTTCGACCCGCTCGGCTTCTCAGCGGCACAGATGACCGGCACCTGCCTCACGCTCCTCTTACTGTGGGGACTCTTTTTCCGGGATGCCAAAGCCGATTTTTCAAACCCGTGGGCGCTGTTTGGCTGCTTTTTCAGCGGCCTTGTCGGCAGCGGAATTGCCAACATTTTCTTTTGCACCGCCATGGCCCATATTGAGCCGGCCGCGGCGGGCCTGCTGCTGGGCGTGCAGCCCTTTGTCACAATGCTCTTGGCCGCAGTCATCCCGATCGCCGGCAGGACCGAACCCATCACAGCCGTCAAGCTCGCGGGGGGCGCAATCATTGTCGGGGCCATCATGGCGACGCAGTTTGCCGTCTCAAAGGCCATCGGCGCCCGGCCCAAAGAGGCGTTGGAAGAGCCCCGGCCGCCCGAACCGTAACAAAAGCGCACGAAGGATTTGAAAGGGACGTGTTTTATGGAACAGGACAAGTACAAAAAGGATGGCGAAACCCCAAGCAGTCCGTCCGGCGGTGAAAACGCCCCGGAAAACGCCCGAAACGCGGATAACGCACCGGACAGCCCCCCTTCCGAGAAGACAATCTATGTCGATTCGGTCGGCGTCATTCGGGACCCGGGGGCCGGCCAGCCGGAGGGGTGGATACTTGGCAATCCCCCGCCGCCGGAAACCCCCGTCAACCCCCTGTCCCGGGGCAAGCTCATCATTGTCACCGTTTTTGGCATCCTTGTGGTCTTTTCGCTTGTGTCGCTCTTTGCCCAGTACCTCGGCGCCTCCCAGGGCGTGTCCTGCGCCACCAAGCGCAGGGACATCGAAAACGCCTATTTTGACGCCAAACAGGGGTACGGCGTCGTCGGCTTCACCGAGTTTAACGACACACACTATGCCGACAGGGTCGGGTCCTGCCCCAAAGGCAGGGAGCTTCGCTATTACTGGGACGAGGAAAAACAGTGCGTGGCCTGCCCGGTGCACGACAATCCCGTATTCCCCATCACGGTGGAGCCGGCCGACGGCGCCAACCTGCGCATGCTCTACCAGTCCTTTAACATTTTCGCCAAGCTCGACACGCTTCCGCCGCGCGACGAAACGGGGGCCCTTGTCTGGTCCGACATCTGGGGCGAGGATGCGGAGAAGGCCGATTTCTGGCGGCGGTATTTCGATTGGATTGGCGCGGCGAAATTTGAGCCGGAGAACATCGACGGACTGCGCATTTTCTATGCCAAGGGGCCAAACGGCACCTACACCGACGAGATTATCGGAGTCAGCTACGAGCAGGGTACGTTTGAACGGGTCTACTTTGCCGACGCCACCATTAAAAACGCCTCCTACAAGGAGTTTATTTCGGACGGGCAGCTCCGCAAACCCGAATGATAAGCGGCATAGCTTGCGCGGGAAGAGCCCGCGCAAGCTATGCTATTGACTTTTCAGATGCGGCTATATTATAATATTCTTTGCTTTATAGCGAGGAGGTGTATGTATGAAGCGAACTTTTCAGCCTAAAAAGCGGCACAGAGCAAGAGTTCACGGGTTTCGAAAGAGAATGATGACGAGGAGTGGCCGCAGGGTCCTCTCCGCGCGCCGCGCAAAGGGCCGGGCAAGCCTGTCGGCATAAACCCGGGGCAGACAGCCATACTGCTGTGGCCAAGCATAGCGGGCGCTATGCTTCTTTTTTGTACCTGGGGGAGGAGTGAGGATGAAGCACACGCAGTCCATGACCCGAAACAGTGACTTTCACCGCCTCTACACCCGGGGAAAGAGCCTTGTCGACCGAAATTTTGTCATCTACTACCGCAAGAGCAGGCGGGACTTGAATCTGCTCGGCATCACGGTCGGCAAAAAAATCGGGTGCGCCGTCATGCGAAACCGCGCAAAACGGCTCATCCGGGAGAGTTACAGGCTGCTGGAGCCCCGCATCATCGAGGGCTACGACTTTGTCATCGTGGCCAGGGGCCGCACGCCGCACATGAAGTCTCCCGTCATCATGGAGGCCATGGAGCGAGAGCTCCAATCGGCCGGACTGCTGCTGCCGGAGCCCCAGGGGGGCGGGGAGCGGACAAGCAGTACAAAGGGACAAAAAAAACCGGCCGCAGGCCGGGACAGCGCCGCAAAACCGACGTCCGCAAACGGGAGCGGACGCCGGGAGGACGCGAAATGAAGACGGTTTTGATGGCGGCCGTGCGCTTTTACCGCAAATTTATCTCCCCCCTCAAGAGGTCCTGCTGCAGATTCTACCCCACCTGCTCCCAGTACGCCCTCGAGGCCCTGGAAAAATACGGGGCGCTCAAGGGCTCGTGGCTTGCGCTCCGCAGGATTCTCCGGTGTCATCCCTTTTATAAAGGGGATTACTACGATCCCGTACCTTAAAATTGAAACAAATCAGGGGGTCTTCCGTGTCAATATTTGATGTCATCCTGAACCATCCGCTCGGCTCGATGCTGGCGTATACGATTAAAGTGCTGGGCAGCTTTGGAATCGGTCTGATTGTCTTCACCTTCCTGACAAAAGTGCTGCTCTTCCCAATGTCCCTCATCACGCAGCGCAACACCATCAGACAGATGAAAGTGCGCCCCTACGAGGAGGCCATCCGCAAAAAGTACGGGGCCGACAAGGTGCGCTACAATCAGGAAATCAGCGCCCTCTATAAAGAGCACGGCATTTCGGCCTCCTCGGGCTGCCTGCCGCTCTTAGTGCAGATGCCCATCCTCTTTTCGCTCTACAAAATCATCCGCATGCCGCTGACCTACCTGCTCAAGCTGTCTGCCGAGACCATCACGGCCGTCGACACGGCGCTGGGCTTAGGGGCCATCGCCTCAGGTTCGGCCACGGCGGAGGTCACAATCGCGGAGGCCATGTTCACCAACTTCGACAAGCTGGTGTCGCAGAACATCGTCCCCCCCACCATCACCCCGCTCAACTACGAATTCCTCGGCATGAATCTGGCGGCCAAACCGTCGCTGGCCCTCAACATGATGCTGCTCATTCCGATTTTCGCTGGCGCCACCGCTTTCCTTCAGAGCTGGTACCAGGCCAAAACCCAGCCGCCGGCAGCGGCCGCCGCCGCCACCTCCAAGAGCCTCATGTTCACGATGCCGCTGCTGTCGGTCTGGATCACCTTCTCGCTGCCGGCCGGCGCCGGTCTCTACTGGGGCATGTCCAACCTCTTCATGTACCTCCAGACCATTCTGCTCAACAAGCTGATGAACCCCCAGAAGGCCTTGAAGCAGGCATACATCGACATGGAGGAGCAGCAGCGCAACGCCAAGGAGCGCAAGCGGGAAGCGGCAAACCAGCACCGCGTGAATAAGGAGACCAAAAACCGCGCCGCCGCCGCCCAAAAGGACGGCAAGGGCAAAACGGTCACCGAGCGCATCATCAACGATGAGCTTGACGATTACAGGCCCGGGTCCCCCACTCCGCAGGCGAGGCCCTCGGGCAAACCCACGAAGGGCGGCTATGAGCGGGTGCTGGGCTACACCTCCATCCCCGACCCCATTGACGACGACCTTGCGGCCGAAGAGACCGAGAAGTCGGCCGGCAAGCTGAAGAAAAACCGGCCGAAGCCGGGGTCTGGCCCGTCCACGAAGAGCAAGCCCGATGAGGCGGCTGGGGCCGAGGAGACCGCGGACGAGACCGAAGACGAGACCGAAGACGAGACCGAAGATGTGACTTTGGACGATGCCGCGGATGAGGCGGCCGAAGAGGATTTCTCCACGGACGCCGCGTCCGGGGAGGAGACCCTATGATCGTCATCAAAGAGCACCTCGCCACAGGCAAAACGATTGAAGAGGCCATTGCAAGCGGAATTGCCGAGCTCGCGCTCGACCGCGACAGCGTCAGCGTCGAAGTTGTGGAGACGCCCAAAAAAGGCTTTCTGGGACTTGGCGGCTCGCCCGCCCAGGTCAGGCTGACCTACGAGGTCGACCTGCCCGACACCCCAAAGCCCGCCCCGAGACCCGAGCCAAGGCCCGAGCCGAAGCCCGAATTCAAACCCCAGCCGAAGCCTGAGCCGAAGCCCGAATTCAAACCCCAGCCGAGGCCTGAGCCAAAACCGGAGTTCAAACCCCAGCCGAGGCC
>DATMXT010000177.1:0-3794 GCA_035561375.1 Terriglobales bacterium
GTATACAATAATTCTGCTATTTCGTTAGCGAAGTTAAACTATTAAAGAGGTGTGAAAATTGGACTTTATCATCTTGTCGCCAATCGGCGCGTTAGTGGCACTCGTGTACGCCTACTATCTTGCCAAGAAAGTCACCTCCTATCCGGAGGGCACTGACGACATGGTCAAAATTGCCGGCTCCATCCGGTCGGGCGCGGACGCCTATCTGCGCAGACAGTATCTCGGAGTTGGCAAATTCTTTGTCGTTGCATTTGCCATTCTGCTCGTGCTTTCACTGATGGGCTTCATGAATATTTTTGTGCCGATCTCATTTGTGACCGGCGGATTTTTCTCGGGGCTCTCCGGCTTTTTCGGAATGAAAATCGCGACGAGGGCAAACGCCCGCACGGCATGGGCTGCCAAGAACAGCCTCAACGACGGACTTCGCACCGCTTTTTCGGCGGGTTCGGTCATGGGATTTGTCGTCGTCGGCCTCGGCCTTCTCGACCTGTCGCTGTGGTATTACTTCCTCGACTTCTGGTATCGCGCCCTTGAGCCCGCGGCCCGCATTGCCACCATCGGCCCCCTGATGCTGACTTTCGGCATGGGCGCCTCCTCAATGGCCCTCTTCGCGCGTGTCGGCGGCGGTATTTTCACGAAGGCCGCCGACGTCGGCGCCGACCTTGTCGGCAAGGTTGAGGCCGGCATTCCGGAAGATGACCCCCGCAACCCGGCTGTCATTGCGGACAACGTCGGCGACAACGTCGGTGACGTGGCCGGCATGGGCGCCGACCTCTATGAGTCCTATGTGGGCGCCCGCGTCTCCGCGGCGGCTCTGGGCGTTGCGGCGGGCTACGGCGTCGGCGGCTTTGCGCTGCCTATGGCACTGGCGGGCCTTGGCGTGCTGGCCTCTTTTGTCGGCTCCTTCTTTGTCAAGACCAAGGAGGGCGCAAGCCAGAAGGAACTGCTGGGCGCGCTGCGCAAAGGCACCAACCTCGCCTCCATTCTGACGGCCGTTTTGGCCTACTTCCTTGTCAAGATGATTCTCGGCCCCGGCTCCACCGGCATCTATTTCGCCATCATATCGGGCCTTCTGGCCGGTATCCTCATCGGCTACTTCACTGAAGTTTACACTTCCGCCTCTTATAAGCCGACCCAGAATCTTGCGGGAGCCTCCGAGACCGGTGCTGCCACCATCATGATTTCGGGCCTTGCCCTCGGCATGCGCTCCACCGGCATTCCGGTCGTCATCGTCAGCGCCTCGGTCCTCGCCTCCTTCTATCTCTCGGGCGGCGCCGCCAACTTCAATGCCGGCCTCTACGGCGTAGGCATGTCGGCAGTTGGTATGCTTTCAACCCTCGCCATCACGCTTGCGACCGACGCCTACGGCCCCGTGGCCGACAACGCGGGCGGCATTGCCGAGATGTGCGGACTCGGTGAAGAGGTGCGCGAGCGAACCGACGCCCTCGACTCGCTTGGCAACACGACGGCCGCGACCGGCAAGGGCTTTGCCATCGGCTCGGCCGCCCTCACGGCGCTGGCCCTCATCATCTCCTTTGTCGACCAGGTCCAGACCATCGCCCCCGACATCCTCAACCTCAACATCACCTACCCGCCGGTCCTCATCGGCCTCTTTATCGGCGGCATGCTGCCCTTCCTCTTCTCGGCCATGACCATGGAGGCCGTCGGCCGCGCCGCCCAGTCCATCGTTCTTGAAGTCCGCCGCCAGTTCAAGGAGATTGCGGGCCTCATGGAAGGCACCGCCGAGCCCGACTACAAGAGCTGCGTCGACCTGTGCACCCGCTCCGCTCAGAAGGAGATGGTCATGCCGGCCCTGCTTGGCGTCGTCAGCCCCATCGTCGTGGGCCTGATCCTCGGCGTCAACGGAATTGCCGGCATGCTGGCGGGCTCCACCGTCACGGGCTTTGTCATCGCCGTCATGATGAGCAACGCCGGCGGCGCGTGGGACAACGCCAAGAAGTATATTGAGGGCGGCGCGTACGGCGGCAAGGGCAGCTCCAACCACAAGGCCGCCGTTGTCGGCGACACGGTCGGCGACCCCTTCAAGGACACCTCCGGCCCCTCCATCAACATCCTCATCAAGCTGCTCTCGGTCGTCTCCATTGTCTTCGCCACAGTCTTCATCAAATTCTCGCTCTTTTAAGCCAAAATTTTGTCAAATATCAAGAAGCGGTGTTCATACACCGCTTCTTGCTTTTGGCTGAAAAAAGAACTATAATGACATGCATAGCCGGCGACTCGGGTTTTTGCAGGACCTGAGCTTTGGGCGCATTTTACGCTTTCCGGCCCCGGTGGCTGCCCTTTGCGGGGCGGCCGCAATTTTATGTGGAAGGCATGATTTTCATATGGCCAGACCAAAGACAAGCGAAGACAAATACGAGCAGATGATCAACACCCCCATTAAGAAGCTGATTTGCCAGCTCGCCGTCCCGTCCATCATCAGCATGCTGATCACCTCGGTCTACAACATGGCCGACACCTACTTTGTCGGCAAAATCGGCACCAGCGCGACGGGCGGCGTCGGCGTGGCTTTTCCGCTCATGATGATCATTCAGGCCATCGGCTTCACGCTCGGAATGGGCAGCGGCAACCGCATTTCGCGGCTTTTGGGCCAAAAAGAGGAGGAAGAGGCCGCCAAAGTCGCCTCCACCGGATTTTTCACGGCCTTTTTCTTAGGCGTTGCCCTTGGCGTCCTCGGCCTCATTTTCATTGACCCGCTTGTGGAGGTGCTTGGCGCGACCGAGACCATTGCGCCTTACGCCAAGGACTATCTCAAGTATATTCTCATCGGCACGCCCTTCATGGCCTCATCCTTTGTGCTCAACAACATCCTGCGGTATCAGGGCAGCTCCTTTTATTCCATGCTCGGCATTGCGGCAGGCGGAATTCTCAACATCGGGCTTGACCCGCTCTTCATTTTCACGTTTGGCCTTGGAACCGGCGGCGCCGCAATCGCCACCATTTTGAGCCAGTTCATCAGCTTTATGATTTTGCTCTTAAACCAGGGCAAAAACGGCAACATAGGGCTCACCATTAAAAACTTCTCGCCCAAATGGGAGATGTACAAGGAGATTCTCACCGTCGGCCTGCCCTCGTTTTACCGGCAGGGCATCGCCTCCATTGCGACGGTGCTGCTCAACTTTGCGGCCGGCGCCTACGGCGACGCGGCCATTGCGGCCATGTCGGTCGTCAGCAAAGTGCTGATGTTCGCCTTCTCGGCGCTCTTAGGCTTTGGGCAGGGCTTTCAGCCGGCCTGCGGCTTCAACTACGGCGCAAAGCGGTACGACAGAGTGCAGGACGGCTTTTGGTTTTGCATTAAAACGGGCACCATCTGCCTTATCATCCTCTGCGCCGTGGCCTTTCCCTTCTCTGAACAGATCATCACGGTATTCAGGCGGGGAGACCCCGAAGTCATTCGCATCGGGGCGCTGGCGCTGCGGCTCAATCTCGCCATTTTCCCGCTGCAGGCCTGGGTCGTCGTCTGCAACATGTTCATGCAGAACATCGGGGAGGTGCGCGCCGCCTCCATTCTCTCGCTTGCAAGACAGGGGCTTTTCTTCATTCCGGCAATTTTGACCCTGCCGCACTTTTTTGGGCTGCTCGGCGTGCAGATCACCCAGCCGGCGGCCGACCTTGCGACCTTCATCCTTGCGCTGCCGCTCGGGCTCAAAGTGGTTTCGCGGCTCAAAGCGCTTGACAGTCATGACAATATTGACAATTTAGAAAATGCGCCCTCGTAAGGGCGCATTTAAGTGTCGAAAAACCTGAGGGTTTTCCGCCAAGTGAGCGGTGCC
>DATMXT010000178.1:0-6191 GCA_035561375.1 Terriglobales bacterium
GGCAAAACCCCCTATTACACCAATTCCTCCCACCTGCCGGTCGGATATACGCCCGACATTTTCGACGCCCTCGACATTCAGGACGAGCTGCAGACCCTCTACACCTCGGGCACCGTCTTCCACGCCTTTTTGGGCGAGAAGCTGCCCGACTGGAAGGCCGCTGCGGGGCTTGTGCGCAAAATTGCCGAGCATTATAAGCTGCCGTA
Source organism: Terriglobales bacterium (assembly GCA_035561375.1). GTDB lineage: Bacteria > Bacillota > Clostridia > Oscillospirales > Feifaniaceae > DATMXT01. The sequence goes on from DATMXT010000178.1 coordinate 207, forward strand.
CTATACCATTTCCCCGACTTACTCCATCTGCAAAAACCACGGATATCTCGCGGGCGAGCAGTTTGTCTGCCCCATCTGCGGCCACTCGGCCGAGGTCTACAGCCGTATCACGGGCTACTACCGGCCGGTGCAAAACTGGAACGAGGGCAAGGCCGAGGAATACCGTGAGCGCAGGCTCTACGAGCCGGAGCGCTCCGTGATAAAAGGGAAAAGTCAAGAATCCGCGCCCGAAACCGACGGAGCCTATCTGTTCGTGACCAAGACCTGCCCCAACTGCCAGACGGCCAAGACAATCTGAAAAGAGGCCGGCGTGGCATACCGCCTTGTCGACGCCGAGGAGTCCCCCGAGCTCGTCGGGGAATATTCCGTCATGCAGGCGCCGACCCTCGTCGTCGTCGAGGGCGGCAAAGTCAGCCGGTTTGCAAACGCCTCGAACATTCAAAAGTTCGCGCAGTCGCGCATCTGACCTGCCCTCGCAAAAAGGGGAGCAAAGTTTTCCTTATTTTCATAATTTCATAATTTCTCACCGAAATGCTTGTTTCATAGGAGTTTTTCGCCGCCTTCAGACATAAAACAGACCCCACAGCATATCCATTATGCGAGGGGGTGGCTCTTCTATGCGTAAAAGTAAAACGGTGCAAACCTATGCCGCATTTATTTTATCCGCGCTGCTCGTAGGCCTGATTTCCGTATATTTGGCGAGCAGCGGCATGGCGGCCTATGAGTCCATGATGAAACCGCCGCTGACCCCGCCCGGCTGGGCCTTTACGGCGGTGTGGCTCCTGCTCTACATCCTGATGGGGGTGGGCGCGGCCATGGTCTGTCTCGCCGATTCCCCGGGTACAAAAGGCGCCTTGCGGCTCTATGTCGTCCAGCTCTTTTTCAACTTCATGTGGAGCATCATTTTCTTCACCCTCGAATGGCGGCTTATTGCGCTTGTCTGGCTGCTCGTCTTGTGGGTGCTTGCCGCCATGATGGCCCGCAGCTTTTGCGAAATCAATAAGACGGCGGGGCGGCTGCAAATCCCTTACCTTGTCTGGCTGACCTTTACGGCCTACCTCAATTTTGCGGCATTTCTGCTCAACCGTTGAAATGAAATAAAGACTTTGCGATGCATGTTTCTTTGCGCTCCGGCTCAGCCTTTGCCGGGGCGCACTTTTTTGTGATGACGCAAACGCTGAAATATTTACAAAGCGCCCGCGCGCAAAGCCGCACCCGAGCGGGGCATACTGTGGACAAGCCGGACGGTTTCTGGTATAATTCATCCGTAAGCTTTTCAAGAAAATATGGAGGACAAAAACATGACGGTTTCGAAGGACATGAGCATTGGCGACATTTTGAAAATTGACGGCGGCATTGAGAAAATCCTGCTGGAGCACGGCATGCACTGCACCCAGTGCCCGGTGGCCCGCATGGAGACGCTGGCCGAAGCCTGCCTTGGCCACGGCGTGGACGCCGACGCCCTGCAGGCCCAGATCAATGAATACCTCGCAAATAAGGCGTAGTCCGACCCTTAGCCCGCGGCTTATGGCCGTGGCGCAGTGCGTCAGGCAGGGAAGCGTGGTCGCCGACGTTGGAACCGACCACGCTTATTTGCCTGTCTGGGCCGTGACGGAGGGGCGCTCGCCCTTCGCCGTCGCCTCCGACATCAGAGAGGGCCCGGCAAAGCGGGCGGCCATCACCATCGAGAGGTACGGCGTCAGTGACCGCGTGCGAGTGGTCGTCGCCCCGGGGCTTTCGGGCGTTGACCTCTCGGAGGTCGACGACGTCGTCATCACCGGAATGGGGGGCGAGACCATCCTCTCCATTTTGGAGGCCGCCCCGCCCGTAAAATACCTTGTGCTCCAGCCCCAGACCGACCTGCCCGCGGTCCGCCGGTATCTGGCCGGCAAGGGATATCGCTTTGAGGAAGTGGCCGTCACTGAGGCGAGCAAAGTCTACAACATATTCAAGGCCCATTACACAGGGGCGCCTTACGAGCTTTCGGAGTACGACGCCAGAATTGGAAATCCGCAGGGCGAGACATCGGCATATCTCAAAAAGCTGCGGGCGGCGGCAAAAAAACAGCTTGCGGGGTTAAAAGCGGCGGCCCAAAAAGACGAGTCCGCCATAGAGGACATAAACAAGACCACTCTACTGCTGGGAGGCTGCAATGACGACAATACATGACATTTTAATGGCCTTTGAGGAGGTCGCCCCGCTTCGCCTCGCCGAGGACTTTGACAATCCGGGGCTGCTCGCGGGCGACCCCGAGCGGAGCGTGGAGCGGGTGCTGGTCGCGCTCGACATCACGGACGCCGTCATCGACGAGGCGATCACACATCAATGCGGGCTCATCGTGTCCCACCACCCGGTTTTTTTCAAGCTGGGCAATGCCGTCAACCCCGGCCCCACGCCCGAGGGCAAGCTCTTTAAGCTCATTGAAAATAAAATCGCGGCCGTCTGCCTGCACACCAACATGGACATTGCGATAGGCGGCGTGGGCGACATGCTGGTGGCAAAGCTGGGGCTTGCGCCTGCGGGCGCCTTCTCGGTGACAAACGAGGAGTTTGGAAGCTGCATCGGCCGCATCGGAAAGCTGAAAACCGAGATGCCGGCGGCAGACTTTGCGGCCCATGTGCGGGACACTTTGGGCTGCGACGCCGTCAAACTACTCGACACGGGGCGCAAGGTCTCGGTCGTCGGTGTCGTCGGCGGGGCGGGCGGCGGCATGGCAAGGGAGGCGCTGGCCGCCGGCTGCGACACCTATGTGACGGCCGAGGTCAAGCACCATCAGTATTTGGAGGCCATGGAGCTCGGCGTCAACCTCATTGACGCGGGGCACTACCACACCGAGCGGTTCATTGCCGACCGGTTTGTCCGTCTGCTCTCAAAGTTCGAAGGGCTCGAAGTGCTGCGCTCGGCGACCCTCGACCGCGACCTCGTCCGGGTGGTGTGACATGCCGCTTGACGCCCTGTTTTTGTCCCACCTCGTGAGAGAGCTTGACCGCGACCTTGCGGGCGCCCGCGTGGATAAGCTCCACATGCCGGCCCGGGACGAGGTGGTCATGGCGCTGCGCACTTTGAAAGGCCCCTGCAAGCTCCTCATCAGCGCAAACGGCTCCGGCGCACGCCTGCATGTGACGGGGGAGGCCAGGGAAAATCCCGCGACGCCCCCCATGCTCTGCATGCTGCTGCGAAAGCACCTCGGAAGCGCGAGGCTCCTTCGCATCGCGCAGGAGCCCTTTGAGCGGGTGGCCACCCTCACGTTTGGGACCATCGGGGAACTCGGCGACTACGAGGAGCGCCGCCTTGTGCTCGAAATGATGGGCCGCGGCAGCAACATTGTGCTGACCGACGGCGAGGCCCGGGTCATCGCGGCCATGTCCTACATCGACATCACGGAGGAGAAGAGCCGGCAGCTCATTGTCGGCGTCCCGTATGAGCTGCCCAAAAAGCAGGACAAGCTAAGTCCGTCGGACGGCCTTGAGGGGGTTAAGGCCTACATTGAGGCGGCGGACGGCGACATGCCGGCCGACAAGTATCTGCTCGACGGCGTCACGGGGCTCTCGCCCCTCATCGCAAGGGAGTGCGTCTGCCGCGCGGCAGGCCGCGTCGGCATTGCGGCGGGGGAGCTGACGCCCGAGCAAAAGAAAGCCCTTTTTGACGCCGTATCCGGCATGTTCGAGGGTTTGGACGCCGTCCCTTATCTGATTGAGGACGCGGAGGGCGTTCCGGTCGACTTCACGTTTACGAAAGTCATTCAGTACGAGGGCCGCTATGCCGTCAGACGCCTTGAGAGCTATTCCAAACTGCTCGACGACTACTACCTGATAAAAGACCGGGTCGCCCGCGCAAAACAGCGCACAGCCACCCTCTCAAAGCTTGTGAAGGGCGCCGTTGAGCGCATTTCGAAAAAGCTCTCCCATCAGCAGCTTGAGCTCGAGGAGTTTGCAAACCGCGAGCGGTGGCGCATTTACGGGGAGCTCTTGCAGGGCGCCCTCCACGAAATTCCCCGCGGCGCCCCCTTTGTCGAGCTTGTCAACTATTACGAGGAGGACGGCCCCCTCGTGAAAATTCCGCTCGACGTCAAAAAGTCCCCGGCCGCAAACGCCCAGCTCTATTTCAAGAAGTACCAGAAGGCCAAAAACGGCGAGAAAATTCTCAGAGAGCAAATGGAGAAGGGCGCTTCGGAGCTCGAGTACCTCGCGACGGTGCAGGCCGCCCTTGAGGAGGCTCAAAACGAGCGGGACATCGCCGAAATCCGCGATGAGCTGACGGGGGAGGGGTATCTCGCAAAGCCGCGGCAAAAGGGAAGTGCAAAGCCTCAAAAGCGGCCGGCCGGCGAGCCCCTGCGCTTTGTCTCAAAAGACGGCTTTGTCATGCTGGTCGGCAAGAACAACCGGCAAAACGACCGCCTCATCGCCACCCACGAAAAGGACGACTGGTGGCTCCACGTCCTGGGCGGCGCGGGCTCCCATGTCGTCGTCGAGGCAAGGGGCCTTGAAGTGCCGGATGCCACTTTGGAGGAGGCCGCCATGCTTGCCGCCCTCCACAGCAAAATGTCGGGGGAGACAAATGTGCCGGTCACTTACACCAAGCTGCGCAACGTCAAAAAGCCGGCCGGCGCAAAGCCGGGATACGTGATTTACACGACTTCGAGGACGGCCTACGTCACGCCGAAAAAGGGGTGAACCCTTGGTGGGTTCACCCCTGTCTGTTTGATTAACCGGTTATTCCATTGACTGAACGACGCCCCAGAGGATGCCGGCCGCCTCGTCGCGGCAAAGCGGCGTGCCCGAAAGCCCCTCAGCCATAAGGCCGGCTTCGCTCATGGCGGCCATTGCTCCGGCAGCCCAGGTCGGTGCGTCGCCGAAGACCTCGGAGGCGGCTTCAAGGCCCAGGACATTGGCGGTCATGACGGCGGCCTCCGCCCGCGTGATGGCGGTTGCGGCGTCAAAGGACGGGCCGTTCTCGCTCTCGTAGCCCGAGACGATGCCGGCGGCCAGCGCCGTTGAGATATAGGACTTCATCCAGAGCGGAATTTCCTCGTCCTCGGCAAGCCCCGTCGTCGAGATGGTCGGAATGTCGGTGTCAATGCCGGCCGCCTGCATCAGCATGGCGAGATATTCGCCCCGCGAGACGGGCTCGGCCGGCGAGAAGAAGTTGCGCCCGGCCACCTGCGCCCCCCGCATGATGCCGAGGTCCGCAAGGCGCAGCGCGGCGTAGTGGTTGACGCTCTCCTCCATGTCGTCGTAGAGGAATCCGCCCTTGGTCGAGCGAATGCGCACCTCCACCGAGCTGACTTTGGAGTAGTTGCCGGAGGAGTCGCGGGCGAGGTAAGTGAAGCTGTCGGCCCCGGTCTCGCCCTGGTGCGGGTAGTAGACAAAGGTCGAGCCGCTGCAGACGAGGTCGCCCTTGGAGGGCGCCGACTGCACCTCATAGGCGAGGCTCTCGCCGTCCGGGTCCACGGCGCCAAAGCGCCCGCTCACCTTGAGCCCCTTGGCGGTCTCGATGTTGAGGTCAAACGCGGTCGGAGCGCCCGCCGTTTTGGGCGGGGTGACCGTCAGACGGCACAGGGGACTGGAAAGGCCGTCCTTGTCGGTCGCAATGAAAGTGAATGTCGAAGTCTTGTTGGCCTCCGGCGTGACGGTGAGGCGTTTAAAGGGGCTCAGCTTGAAGGTGTCGAGCACGACGACGTTGTCCCCGCCAAAAGTCATGACCCCGGTGTCCGGTAGCTCGACAATCGTGACCGACGCGGGGTCCCCGATGAGCGAGCCGAGCAGCGAAGCGAAGAATTTGCGGGTCAGGGTAAGCTTTGAATCGCTTCCCTCAATCTGCACGACAAAATCATATTGGCTGTCCACAACATACCTGTCAGCCGTTATCCGATATTCGGCCGCGGCGGCAGTCGTCAGCAGGCAAACCGCAGCGAGCAGCGCAAAGAGTCTTTTCATAAAGTTCAAACGCTCCTTTTTACTATATAAGCCACCCGTAGTATACCCA
>DATMXT010000179.1:0-3861 GCA_035561375.1 Terriglobales bacterium
GCACCGATGTCAGCGGAATTATGGATTGTGGATTTCGGGAACGTCTGTCCCGATGTCGACGTCCTTTTTTGATACCATCAAAATACAGACGGCGCTGACGGCGTACATGCCGGCCGCGTAAAAGAAGAGCGCCGAGCCCGAGCCCGCAAGGTCGGAGAGCAGACCGAAGAGCAGGGGGCTTGCGATGCTGGCCGAAAAGGAGAAGGCGTAGTAATAGCCCGTATACCGGCCGGTCTGCCCCTTGCCGGACATCTGAATTAATGCGGGATAGGAGTTGATGTTGATGAGGGCGACGCCAAACCCCGCGGCGACAAGCACCGGCGCTAAAATTCCCCGGCCGCCGATGAAGGCCTGACAGCAGGTCGCCCCGAGCGTGACGGCGGTGCCCGCCACCATCATGCCCCGCCGCCCGAATCGGGCGCCGAGCTTTCCCGCCGGCCACGCGCAGACGAGATAGGAGCCCGACATGTAGAGCAGCGTGCTGGCCGCCTCCCCCGCCGTCATGCCGAGCCTGTCAATGGCGTAGAGCGTAAAAAAGGTCTCGACCGCGTTGTAGGCGCAAAACCAGAAGAAGACCGCAAATAAAAGCGGAAACAAGCTCTTTGGCCGCACCTGCGCCGCCGCGTCCGGCTCGTCCGCCTCTTTCTCCTCGCCCGCCGCCTCAAAGGGCGCCCTTGGCTCCCGGTAGAAGAAGAGCATGACGGCCATCGTGGCCGTCATGAGGCCGCCCGCCATCCAGAAGGGATACCGCGCGTCGACGTCAAAGAGCTTTCCGCCGAGATAAAACGCCAGGGCCGAGCCGGCGCCGCCCATGAGGTTGATGATGCCGTTGGCCTCGCTGCGCCGGGTCGGAGGCGTGGCGTCCGGCATGAGGGCGACGGCCGGCGCCCGGTAGACCGACATCGCGAAGTTCATGAGAATGATGCTGCCCATGAGCGGGACAAGGCTTGCGAGCAGTCCCCCGCCCGCCGCAAATTTGGCGCTGCCCGCGGCCGCCGCAAGCGGGATCAGCGTCATGCCGACGGCGGCCGCCGGCACCCCGAAGACGAGGTAGGGCATGCGCCGCCCGAGCCGCGTACTCGTCTTGTCCGAGAGCTTGCCGAAATAGGGCTGGAACAGCAGCCCCGAGATGTTGTCGAAGGTCATGATGAACCCGATTGCCGTCGTCGACACCGCGAGCTCTTTTAAAAAGACCGGCACAAACGAGTTGTAGACCGACCAGGCGATGGAGATGGTGCAAAACGCAAGTCCGATGAACAGGGTCTTCGGGACCGAATATCTCTCCTCAGTCATTCCAAATCAATCAGTTCGGCGAGCACGGCATTGGAGACGCAAAACCCCTTTGTGGTGAAGGCGTATCTGCCGTCCTCATGGGTCATGAGCCCGGCGGCGACAAAGCGGTCAAGCCGCCCGCCTTCGAGCTCCTCAAAACTCTTGCGAAACCTGCGGGTGAAGTCCGCCGTGGAGAGTCCGGGCTTTAACCGCAGGGACAGCATGATGTAGTCGGCGACGGCCCCCGAGGCCGGCGCCTCGTAGTCCTCCGAAAGCAGCCCCGCGTCGTCCCCGCCTTCAAAGGCCCGGCAGTAGACCGTAAGGTCTCTGGCAAAGGCAAACCGGCGCCCGCCGAGATAGGAGTGGGCGGCAGGCCCCAGCCCCAGATATTCGGCCAGCGTCCAGTATTTCAGGTTGTGCCGGCTCTCAAACCCCGGCCGCGCAAAGTTCGATATCTCGTACTGCATGAGCCCCGCCGCCTCGCAGGTCCCGACCAGCTTCTCGTACATCTCGCACCAGACCTCCTCATCCGGCAGGTCAAGCGCGTCTTCCGCCCTGCCGAAAGGCGTGTTCGGCTCAATTTTGAGCCCGTAGGCCGACAGGTGCTGGATGCCCTGCCCCACGGCTTCATCCAGACTGCGTGCAAAGTCCGCCGCCGTCTGACCCGGCAGCCCGTACATGAGGTCGACGGAGAGGTTTCCAAAGCCGGCCTTCTTTGCGTCTTTCAGCGTGTTTCTCGCGTCCGAGGCACTGTGCAGCCGCCCGAGCTTGGCGAGCTCGGTGTCGTTAAAGCTCTGCACGCCGACCGACAGGCGGTTGACCCCCGCTTTGCGCAAAAACTTCAGCAGCCTGTAATCGGCCGAGGCCGGGTTGACCTCAATGGTCACCTCCGCCGTCTCGCTGACCGAGAAGTTCTTGTGCAGCGCCTCGAGCAGCTCCTTCCACTGCCCTTTTTCGAGCAGCGACGGGGTGCCGCCGCCAAAATAGACGGTGTCGGCCTCAAACCCGCCTAAAGCCCTGCCGTACTCCTCCATTTGTTTGATGAGGGCGGCAAGATAGCGGTTCACCATTGACAGGTCGCAAACCGAATAGAAGTCGCAGTAGGGGCACTTGCGTGTGCAAAACGGTATGTGGATGTAAAGGCCGATTTTTTTCTTACTCATCGAGCTTGAGCACCGACATGAAGGCCTCCTGCGGGACTTCGACGGTTCCGAAGGAGCGCATGCGCTTTTTCCCTTCTTTTTGTTTTTCGAGGAGCTTTTTCTTCCGCGTGATGTCGCCGCCGTAGCACTTGGCCAGGACGTCCTTGCGCAGCGCCCGCACGGTCTCGCGGGCGATGATTTTGCCGCCGATGGCGGCCTGCACCGGCACTTCAAAGAGCTGGCGCGGAATGTTGTCCCGCAGCTTCTCGCACATTTTGCGGGCGCGCCCGTAGGCCCGGTCTTTATGGACGATGAAGGACAGGGCGTCGACCGCATCCCCCGCCAGCAGCAGCTCGAGCTTGACAAGGTCCGACTTGCGGTAGCCGATGAGCTCATAGTCGAGGGAGGCGTACCCCCTCGTGCGGGACTTCAGCGCGTCAAAGAAGTCATAAATGATTTCGTTTAAAGGCAGCTCGTAGTGCATGTTGACCCGCTTGGCATCGACATACTGCATATCCTTGAAGGTGCCCCGCCGCTCCTGACAGAGCTCCATAATGGCGCCGACATAGTCGGAGGGCGTGATGATGTCGGCCTTGACATAGGGCTCCTCCGACTCGGCGATGAGGCTGGGGTCGGGGTAGTTCGTCGGGTTGTCAATCATGAGCACTTCGCCCGAGGTCTTGGTGATGCGGTAGCTGACCGAGGGGGCCGTTGTGATGAGCTCCATATTGTATTCGCGCTCGAGCCGCTCAATGATGATCTCCATGTGTAAGAGCCCCAAAAACCCGCAGCGAAAGCCAAAGCCTAAAGCCACCGAGGTCTCGGGCTCAAAGAGCAGCGAGGCGTCGTTGAGCCGCAGCTTCTCGAGGGCGTCTTTGAGGGCGCCGTATTCAGAGCCGTCAAGCGGGTAAATGCCGCAAAAGACCATGGGCACGGCCGGCCGGTAGCCCGGCAGCGGGGCCGCCGTCCTGCGGGCCGCGTGGGTCACGGTGTCGCCCACTCTGGTATCGGCCACAGTTTTGATGCTGGCTGTCAGATAGCCGACTTCGCCGGCTGAGACCTGCGCGGCCGGCTCCAGCCGCGTCGCCCGGAGATAGCCGACTTCGACGATGTCAAAAGTCGCGCCGGTCTGCATCATGAGGATTTCGTCGCCGGCTTTGAGGGTGCCGTTGAAGACCCTGAAATAGACGATGACCCCGCGATAGGCGTCGTAGTACGAGTCGAAGACGAGGGCCTCGAGCGGGGCTTCCGGGTCGCCAACGGGCGGCGGAATTTGCGCGACAATGCGCTCCAGCACCTCGTCGATGCCAATGCCCAGCTTTGCCGAGATCATGGGGGCGTTTTTCGCCTCAATGCCGATGATGTCCTCGATTTCCTGCTTGACCCGCTCGGGCTCGGCGGCCGGCAAATCGATTTTGTTGATGACCGGCAGCAGCTCCAGGTCGTG
>DATMXT010000180.1:0-2456 GCA_035561375.1 Terriglobales bacterium
GTCGATATAGTGGGGGTAGCCCAGAAGCTCGAAAATGCTGCCGACGATGTGCATGCCGATGCCGGAGCCGTCGTCGCGGGAGAGCTCGCTGTGGGGCGACTTGTAAAACCGGTCCCAGACGTGGGGGAGGTCGTCGGGGTGAATGCCCTCGCCGGTGTCGGTGACCGTGACCGTGACGCCGCCGCCCTCCCGGATGACCGACAGCTCCACGACGCCGCCGGGCGGGGTGTGCTTAATGGAGTTTGAGATGATGTTGGCAAGGACGGTGCCCAGCTTCTCCCGGTCGCTCGTGACGACAACGTCGCCCTCGGTTTTCAGCGTGAGGGTGAGCTTACGGCTGTCGGCCAGCACCTGCTGGTCGGCGAAGGCGAGGCGGGAGAGCTCGGCCAGGTCGAGCTCCTCAAGCTGCACGTTCTCGCTGCCGGTCTGGATTTTGGAGAGCAAAATCATGGATTTGACCATGCCCTCGAGCGTGCGGGCCCGGGAGGCGATGATGTGCAGAAATTCCCGCTGCTGCTCCGGCGGCAGGTTGTCAGAGCAGCTCTCAAGCAGCTCGCAGTAGGTGAGAATGGCCGCAATCGGCGTCTTGAGGTTGTGGGAGACGTTTGAAATGATCTGGTTTTTGAAGTTGTCCGACTTCTTTAACTGCTCGGACATGGTGTTGACCGAGGCCGCCAGCGTCGCCAGCTCGTCGTGCCCCTGCACGTCGATGTGTACGTCAAAATTGCCGGCCGTGATGGAGCCGGCCGCACCCCCGATGTGCTCAAGCGGGCTTGTGATGGTGCGGGCCAGGATATAGGACAAGAGGGAGGTGACGATGATTGAGAGGGCGATGATGTAGGCGAGGGAGGTGGCCTGCGCAAAGAGCACGCTTGAGACCGTGGCGGCGTAGCAGGCCAACAGCAGATACCGCCCGTCCGGCATGGGGCAGCCGTAGAGGAGCAGCGAGGTGGCGCCGCTTTCGGCGGGCGGCAACTGCTTGACGTAGGGCGCCCCGTCGCTGAGGGCTTGCGCGTACTCTCCGGCGCAGGCCTCCACGGCCTCCCGCAGCGCGGTGGAGGCGTAGTACTGGGGCGAGCGGGCCGGCTGCGCCCGGTCGTAGAGAATGACGGCCGCCATGCGGCCGGTGGCAAACCGGCGCATGTTGGCGTTGATGTCCTTTTGCGGCGTATCGTTGTTGATCATCGTCGAGGTGGTGGCCGCCTGCTCGTCGAGCATAGTAATGACGGCCTCAAGCTGAGCGCCATGCAGCATGTAGACGTGCATGGCCAGCGAGACCGTCAAAACGATCAGCGTGACGCCGACAATTGAAAAAAGAAATTTTGTAAAGAGCTTCATCAGTCTCGCAGTACGAGCTTATACCCCAGTCCCCACACGGTCTGAATGCAGTCGCCGTAGTCGCCGAGCAGCTTGCGCAGCCGCTTCACATGGCTGTCGACCGTGCGGTAATCGTTGATGTCGGCGTCTCCCCAGACCTTGCTGATGAGCACTTCTCTTGAAAAAGCCCGGCCGGGGTTGCACAGCAGGAAGTAGAGCAGCTCATATTCCTTGCGCTTCAAGACGAGCGGCACGCCCTTTAAGGAGATCTCCCGGCGCTCGGTGTTGACTGAGAGGGCGCCAAACGAAAGGTCGCTGATCACTTTGCCGCCCGGCTGATAGGTGCGGGTGATGAGGGCCAGCACCCGGGCCTCGAGCTCCTTTAAGCTGAAGGGCTTGCTGAGATAGTCGTCGCACCCGCCGGAAAAGGCCTCAAGCTTGTCCCGCTCCTCGGACAGCGCCGTCAGCATGATGATGGGCACGCCGGAGTGGGAGCGCAGCGTGCGCAGCACCTCATAGCCGCTCTTCACCGGCATCATCACGTCCAAAATGACGAGGTTGACGATGTTTGACTCAAAAAGCTCGAGTGCCGCCGCCCCGTCAAAGGCCTGCAGGCACTGGTAGCCCTGCGATTTGAAATAGAAACAGATCCCGTTATTGAGGTCTGTGTCGTCCTCCGCAATCAGGATGGTCCACTTTCCGCTGTCAGCCACTTGCGCTCCTCCGTTTCTTGTGTTGGCACTATCTCTGCGCCGACAGGGCTTTCGCCCCGCGTTTTCGGCGCAATATCCATCTACATAGCTATTGTATCACATCGCCTTTGCGTGATACAATAGTCACTATGAATAATAACTGGAGGTAAATGATGAGCTGCAACTGTTCATGTAACTCGGACGGCCCCGTCCGCCCCTTTCACGAACTTCAAAACGCGCTGCTCGCAGGCAAGCGCATCCACCTCGTCTTCCATGAAGTGCTTTCCCGCCCGGAGGAATACTGGCATCTCGACAAGGTGACCGGGGAATACGTATGCACCCTGATGGGAAAAGAATATATGCGCTGCACAGCCGGCCGCTTTATGGCCCGGGTGCAGGACGATATGGTCGCGGCGGTGGCCGCCGAGATCATCGATTAGAGATAGG
>DATMXT010000181.1:0-2200 GCA_035561375.1 Terriglobales bacterium
GAGCGGTGCCCTTCCCGCGCGAAGTGAATTCGCGCTCGCGGGCAGCATTTAATTGCCTTATTTTTGAAAAGGATTCAAAAATAAGGATTTTAACGCATTTTCCCGGCCACTCCGATTGGCCGGGAAAATCAAGTTATCAAAAAATAGCTTTTTTGGATAACTTGAAAGGCCCTTCCGAGCGCAGCCGGAAGGGCCTTAAACATTTTGGCTTTATTTCAAAATCACCTTGTAGAACGTCTTCTTCCCCTTCTTGACAATGACAAATCCGTCGTCAAAGAGGTCCTTTCCGACCGTCGCCTTGGCGTCCTCCACCTTGACGTCGGCAATGACGATTCCGCCCTGCTCGACCAGGCGGCGGGCCTCGGCTTTGGAGGGGGCGATGTCGGTCTTGACGAGGAGGTCAAGGAGCGAAATCATACCATGCTCAAAGTCCTCCGCCGCGATCTCCTTTGTCGGCATGTCGTCGCTGACGCCGGCCGACTCAAAGACCTGCTTGGCGGCCGCGAGGGCCTTTTTGGCTTCATCCTCGCCGTGGACCGTCTTTGTCAGCTCGTAGGCCAGGGTCTCCTTGGCGCGGTTGAGGTCCTTGCCCTCGAGGTTGCCGAACTCCTCGTCAATTTGCTCAACCGGCAGGAAAGTCAGCATTTTGAGGCAGCGCATGACGTCGGCGTCCTCGACGTTGCGCCAGTACTGGAAGAAGTCGTAAGGCGGGGTCTTGTCGGGGTCAAGCCAGATGGCGCCGCTCTGGGACTTGCCCATCTTCTTGCCCTCCGAGGTCGTCAGCAGCGAGAAAGTCGCGCCGTAGACCTCGTTGCCGTACATGCGGCGAATGAGGTCGATGCCGCCCAGGATGTTCGACCACTGGTCGTCGCCGCCGCACTGCATGTTGCAGCCGTATTTTTCATGCAGCACCGCGAAGTCGTAGCTCTGCATGATCATATAGTTGAGCTCAAAGAAGGTCAGCCCCGTCTCAAGCCGGGACTTGTAGCACTCGGCGGCCAGCATGCGGTTTACGGAGAAGTGGATGCCGACCGTGCGCAGAAATTCCACATAGTTGAGGTCCAAAAGCCAGTCGGCGTTGTCGGCCATGACGGCGCCGGGCTTACCAAAGTCGATGAACTTCGCCATCTGCACTTTAAAGCACTCGGCGTTGTGGTTGATCATATCCCTCGTCATGATTTTGCGCATGTCGTTGCGCCCCGAGGGGTCGCCGATCATGGTCGTGCCGCCGCCGAGCAGCACAATGGGCTTGTTGCCGGCCTGCTGAAGCCTTGCCGAGGTGGCAAGCTGGAGGTAGTGGCCAACATGAAGACTGTCGGCCGTGGCGTCGTAGCCGATATAAAACGTCGCACCTCCGCTGTTCATCAACTCTCTGATGCTATCTTCGTTCGTGAGCTGCGCGATGAGGCCGCGCGCCTTCAGATCTTCAAATACGCCCATGCTGTTCTCTCCTTTACGCTGAATTTTTTATATAGGCGCCTCTTTTCAGACAGGTTGTCCCAGAAGAGGTTGCGCTCTACGCTCTATGTATTCTATGCAGGAAAAGCTATTTTGTTCCGAGCATTTCGCGGGCGGCCTCTTTTGCCGACTCCGTCACGACGTTGCCGGAGATGAGCCGCGCGAGCTCCCCTACCCTGTTTTCCCCGCCGACCCTCTCGACCGCCGTAAAGGTGCGCCCTGCGGCCTCGGACTTTGTGACCACAAGGTGAGTTGCGGCAAGAGCCGCAATCTGGGGCAGGTGGGTGACGCAGAGCACCTGCCGGCTCTTCGACAGGCTTTGGAGCTTGCGGCCGATCTGCTCGGCGGCCGCGCCCGAGACGCCGGCGTCAATCTCGTCGAAAATGAGGGTGCCGGCGTCCTCCTTGCCGGTCATGACGCAGCGCAGGGCCAGCATAACTCTTGAGAGCTCGCCGCCCGAGGCGATTTTGGCCAGGGGGCGCGCATCCTCGCCGGCGTTGGCCGAGAACATGAACTCCACGGCGTCGCGGCCCTGCGGCCCAAAGTCCGCAAGCGGGGTGACGGCCACGGCAAACCGGGCCTTTGGCATGCTGAGAAACTTCAGCTCGTCCGCAATGCGGTCCCCCGCCTCCTGCGCAGTCTTTTGGCGCAGGGCGGAAAGTTTTTCCGCCTTTGCGGTCAATTCATTATACACATGGGCGAGCTCCTTTTCAAGAGCGTTTATGCGCTCGTCCGACAGCTC
>DATMXT010000182.1:0-4344 GCA_035561375.1 Terriglobales bacterium
AAATCTGCACAAAAAACGACCCTGAAATTTTGCGGTCGTACTTCACATTGATGCTGAAATTGTCGAAACCCCTGTGCTGTAAGTCCGTTTTTGGGCGTTTGACAGGGGGTTTTGGGGATATCAGAGCCTTGCCGACTTGAAATTTTGCTGCGCCTGCCGGACGTTGGCGAGCGCCTGCTCGACGTGGGAGGCGACCATGGCCAGCATGCTCTCGACATAGTCGTTGGTCGTGGCCCGAAGCTCCGCGACCCGCTGATTGGTGTCGGCCAGAAGCTCGTTGGCCTGCTTGTTGGCCAGCGCCAAATGCTCGTTGGCCTGCTCATTGGCCTGCTTGACAATGTCGTTTGCCTGCTGCTTGGCCTCCATCATGAGCTGGCTGGCCTGCCGCTTGGACTCGGTCGTGACCTCTTCGCGGGAGACCAGCACTTTGGCCTTCTCCTCGGCGTTTTTCATCATGACTTCAGACTCGCGCTTGGCGGTCGCGACGATCTCCTTGCGGTCGGCCACAATTTTCTTAGCCTGCTCGAACTCGGCCGGCAGGCCCTTCATGATCTCACGGATGATTTCGGTGGCCTCCAGCGAATCCACGAGGCACTTGCCGTTTGACAGCGGCATATGCCAGGACTCCTCAAAGAGTTCGAGCAATCTTTCAAACAGCTCCTCGGTGTTCATTTAGGCCATTCTCCTTTGTAATATAGTTTCGCAACGTCTTCCCGGACGCACTCCGGCACCAGTTTTGAGAGGTCTCCGCCGTAGCCGGCAAACTCCCGCGCAATGGTCGAGCTGACATAGGTCAGCTCCGGCCTTGTCGGCATGAACAGGGTGCCCACAAGGCCCCCGGAGCCGGCGTGATTGGCATGGGCCATCGTCATCTCGCCGGCAAAGTCGGCCTCGTTTCGAAGCCCCTTGACGATGACGGCATTGCCGTGGGCCAGGGCGTAGTTGATGAGAAGCCCCGCGTGCGCCTCCACCCGGACGTTCGGGATGTGGGCGGTCGCTTTTTTCAGCAGCGCAAGCCGTGCCTCAACCGGCACCTCAAACTGTTTTGCGCTGTTGTACACGAGCAGCACAACGACTTCGTCGAACACTTCGGCTGTGCGCTCAAAGAGGTCGAGATGCCCCAGTGTCACCGGATTGAAGCTCCCCGCGCAGACCGCAAGCTTCATGGTTGTCCCCCCCTGTATGTCGTAAGGCGAATGGTGCCGTACCGCGCCGCGCGGGTGGCGGCAAGCCCGTCAATGCGCTCCGGCAGGCGCTCTTTGTCCCCCGTCTCGCAGACGACAATGGCGTTCTCAGACAGCAGGCCCCGCTCCGACAGCGTCTGTATGGCCGCCTCGCACAGCCCTTTGCCGTAGGGCGGGTCGAGCAGCACGAGGTCGTAGGGCTTTGCCGCGCCCGCGAGGTGGGACTGCCAGTCCCGGCAGGAGACGGACGCTCTGTCCGCAAGCCCGCAGCGGCGTAAATTGCCGGCGATGACGGCGGCGGCTTCCCGGCTGCTGTCGACAAAGTCGGCGTGAGTAGCCCCTCTTGACAGCGCCTCAATGCCGAGCTGTCCGCTTCCGGCAAAGAGGTCGAGCACCCGCCTGCCCGGCACCTCGAACTGAATGGCGCTGAACATGGCCTCTTTGACCCGCTCCGCAGTCGGGCGGGTGGCGGCGCCCGGAAGCGTGTCGAGCCGAACGCCGCGGGCGCATCCCGTGATGACGCGCATACCGGCGCCTCCTCATATTGACATATTTTCCGCGCGCACAAAGAGGTCTTCATCCGCGCGGAAAACGCGCTGAGCGAATTGTGTCATCTTTTGTCTATTTTATCATAGCGGCCTATTATGTCAACTAAAATATTGCCTGACCGCCCGGGCGGCGGCCCTTGTCATGCCCGGCGCCGACGCCAGCTCCTCCTCCGAGGCCGCCCTGATGCCCTCGAGCGATTTGAAGGTGGTGAGGAGCGCTTCGGCCCGCTTTTGCCCGACTCCCTCAATGCCGGTCAGGGTCGAGGAAAAAGTCTTTTTGCCGCGCAGCGAGCGGTGATAGGCGACGGCGTACCGGTGGACCTCCTCCTGAATGCGCCCGACCAGCACAAACCCCGGATTTAAGGGCGAGGGCGTGATCTCCCCCTCCGGCCCTACAAGCCCGCGGGTGCGGTGCCTGTCGTCCTTGACCATGCCGAAGACCGGCAGCGCGATGTCAAGCTCTTTGAGCACTTCCAGCACCGCCGACAGCTGACCGCGCCCGCCGTCGAGCAAAAGTAAGTCGGGCAGCTGCGAAAAGCCCTCGTCCCCGGTCTGGTATCGGCGAAACCGCCGCCAGATGATCTCCCGCATGGAGTCGTAGTCGTCCTGGCCCTCGACGGTCTTGACTTTATATCGCTTATAGTCCCCTTTGGCGGGCTTGCCGTTTTGGAAGACCACAAGCCCTCCCACGACTTCGCTTCCGGCCGTGTTCGAGATGTCGAGCGCTTCAATGCGGGCGGGCGGCTCAGGAAGTCCGCAGAGCTTTCCGAGCTCGGCGACGCCGCGCTCCACGCGCTCGGCCCGTGTGGCTGCCTTTTGCAGCCCCTCGCGGGCATTCTCCTCCACGAGGGCGACGGCCCGTCTGCCCTCCCCGCGCTGCGGCGTCCTGATGTGCACGCGCCGGCCCACCCGCTGCGAAAGGTAGTCCTCCAAAAGCGCCGCGTCGGCAGGCTCCACCGAAAAGAGCAGCTCGCGGGGAATGTCCCCCCGCAGCAGATAGTGCTGTTTGACAAAGGCGGCCATGCCCTCGGCGGCGTCCTCGAACTCCTCGGCGTCGACGACGAAGCTGTCGGTGCCGGTCAGCTTGCCCTCCCGGATGTAGAAGACCATGACGCAGGCGCGGCTCTCATCCGAGACGAGGGCGATGACGTCCCGCTCGACGTTCGGACCCGAGACCACTTTCTGCCGCTCGCCAAGCGCCTTTAAGGCCGAAAGCCGGTCCCTGAGCCTTGCCGCCTCCTCAAACCGGAGCTCCTCCGAGGCCGCGCCCATTTTGTGCTCGAGGTCTTTCGCCACCTCGCGGTAACGCCCGTCTAAAAACTCCACGGCCTCCCCCACGGCCTCGAGGTACTGCGCACGCGGCACTTTGCCGGTGCAGACCCCCATGCAGTTTTTAATGGCGTAGTTGAGGCAGGGCCGCCCGCGCCCGATGTCCTGCGGGAACCGGCGCTTGCAGGAGGGCAGCTTAAAAGTCTTCTCGACAGTGGCGACGATCTCCCCCACATTGCCGCTGTAAGGCCCGAAGTATTTGGCCCCGTCCTCCTCCCGGCGGCGGGTGAAGACCACCCGCGGGTACTGCTCCGAGAGCGTCACCTTGACGTAGGGGTAGTTTTTGTCGTCCTTGAGCAGGATGTTGTAGTGGGGCATGTAGTGCTTAATCTGGCTGCACTCCAGGACCAGCGCCTCCATTTCGGAGCCGCAGACGAGGTAGTCGAAGTCGGCCGCATGCTCCACCATGCGCCGCACTTTGGCCAGATGCCGAAGGGTGCCGACAAAGTAGGAGGACACCCGGTTTCTCAGCGCCTTGGCCTTGCCGACATAAATGATTTTCCCGGTCTCGTCCTTCATGAGATAGACGCCGGGGCTCTCGGGGAGCGCCCGCGCCTTTTCGCGCAGCGCCGCAATGCGCTCCTCCGCCCGGTCCTCCGCTCGCTCTTCCACCCGGTTCTCCGCCCGCTCTTCCGTCCGGTCCTCCGCTTGCTCCTCCGCACGGTTGCCCGTTCGCTCTCCCACCCGGTCCTCCGCTCGGTTGTCCGCTCGGTCCCCCGCTCGGCCTCCCGCTTGGCCCTCCACCCGGTCCTCCACTCGGTCCTCCGCTTGGTCCCCCGCTCGGTTCTCCGCCCGGTCCTTTTTCCGGTCCTGCACTTGGTCCTCCGCTCGCTCCCCTGCCCGGTCCTTCGCTTTGTCCTCCACTTTTTCACCTCCCCACTGCGAAACAAAGGCGGCGCGGAAAACCGCGCCGCATCTGCAAAAACTTAGGCAATGCCTATTTACTCGTCAAAGTTTCCGTTGATGAGCGCAACAAGCTCGGCAACCGCCTCATCCTGGTCATCGCCGTCGGCGATAATTGTAATGGTGTCCCCCCTTGATACGCCCAGTGAGAGAACACCGAGCAAACTCTTGGCGTTCACCCTTCGCTCATCCTTCTCTATCCACACCGAGGACTTGAAGTCGTTGGCCTTCTGGATAAAGTAGGTCGCCGGACGGGCGTGCAACCCGACTTGGTTTTGCAATACCGCAATTTGCTCTGTCATTAACGCTTCCCTCCAATAGCTTTGGAACAACTATTATTAAGATAATTATAGCCAAAAACGGCGGTTCGTCAACTGAGT
>DATMXT010000183.1:0-3749 GCA_035561375.1 Terriglobales bacterium
TCACTGGATGTCCTCCCTTTGCTTTTTGTTGTGCAGTTGGCTGACCGCATCTTCATATTAGCAAAGGGAGTTTTCCTGTCAACCTCATCGCCGTAGGCTTTTTTCAACCACTCGCCTAGCGAGTGGTTTTTCTCTACAAAAATGGGCAGGGCATGTAAAGCCCTGCCCTAATCATATCATTTTCTCCCGGCTCATATGCGCATGTCAGCCCGCACTTTGACAAAGCAGCGCAGCGCGAAATCGAGGTCGGCCGTCGTGTGGGCGGCCGAGACCTGGGTGCGAATGCGGGCTTTTCCCTCCGGCACGACGGGATGGGAAAAACCCACGACATAGACGCCCCGGCCCAGCATGCGGGAGGCGAAGTCCTGCGCGACTCTGGCGTCGTACATCATGATTGGAATGATGGGGTGCTCGCCCGGCAGCACGTCAAACCCGACGCCCTCAAGCCCGGCTCTGAAATAGGCTGCGTTTTCGGCAAGCCTGTCCCGCAGCTCAGTTGAGGCCGTCAGCATGTCAATGGCCTTCATGGAGGCCGCGACGACGGCGGGGGCAAGCGCATTTGAGAAGAGATATGGGCGGCTTTTTTGCCGCAGCAGCTCGACGATGGGCTTTGCGGAGGCGATGTATCCGCCGGAAGCGCCCCCCAGCGCCTTGCCGAAGGTGCCTGAGAGAATGTCGACCCGCCCGGAAACGCCGAAGTGCTCCGGCGTGCCTCGCCCGGTCTTTCCCATGACGCCGACGGCGTGGCTGTCGTCGACCATGACAAGTGCGTCGTACCGGTCCGCGAGGTCGCAGATGCCGGGGAGATTTGCAAGCGTCCCGTCCATGGAGAAGACGCCGTCGGTGACGATGAGCCGCACCCGCGCCCCCTGCGCCTCTTTGAGGCACCGCTCGAGGTCCTGCATGTCGCTATTGTGATATCGAAACCGTTTTGCCCTGCAAAGCCGGACGCCGTCAATGATGCTGGCGTGGTTCAGCTCATCCGAAATGACGGCGTCCTCCTCCCCGAGCAGCGCCTCGAAAAGGCCGACGCCCGCGTCATAACAGGAGCCGTAGAGAATGGCGTCCTCCATGCCGACAAAGACGGCCACCTTTCGCTCGAGCCGTTGGTGGTCCTCCTGGGTGCCGCAGATAAACCGCACTGAGGCGCACCCGAGGCCCCACTTGTCGTAGCTCGCCTTGGCGGCCTCAATGAGTTCGGGGCTGTTTGACAGCCCGAGATAGTTGTTTGCGCACATGTTGAGCAGGCCGGCCGCCCGCATCGTGTCGATGCGGGCCCGCTGCGGAGTCGTGATTACGCGCTCCTCCTTAAAAGTGCCTGAGCCGCGCAGCCGTGTCAGTTCGCTTTTGAAGGCGTCTATGTTTCGCTTCATCCCGTTTCCCCCTCGCGTAGTGATTTGTAAGCCGTATGGCTCAAGGCCGGGCGTGCCCCTTCGTCACGCGTCCGGCCAAGTGTTCATTTTATCCGACATGCGGCGCACCGCCTGCCAGAGGACAAAACTTGCCCCAGAGAGCACCACGCAGCCCCCGACCGCGGCGGCGTAGCCCCCGGTCAGGTCGTAGAGATAGCCGACGGCCGACATGGCGATGGCGGGGCAGATGCACATGACGGCCGCCAGCACCGAGTAGCCGTCGCCGTACTGGCTGTCCCCGTAAATTTGCCGCACACCCGCGGCCACGCCGACGGCGTTCACTGAGTAAATGGCCCCGAATATGAAGGCCCCGGCCAGTAAAACCGCGGTGTTCGTGCCGCCCAGATACAGCATGGCCGAGCCGGCAGCGGCGACGACAAGCGACACCGAAAAGGCCCGAAAGACACCGATGCGGTCGGAAAGCCAGCCCGACAGGAATTTAAAGAGGATGTTGCCGACCATGGCCGAGGAGATCATGGCGGCGCCGACCGCGGCCCCCGCGCCGATGTTTTCGGCCATTCCCGAGAGGTGGGAGGTGAGCCCCGAGACGGTGCTGGCAAAGACCGCCATGACGCCGAGCATCAAATAAACCGGAGAGAAAACCCGCAGCCGGTTGACAAGCCGCGCAGGCCGCTCCGCGGTGCACCCCTGCTCCGAGTCCGCACCGTAAGGGCAAATGCCGGCGTCCTCCGGCTTTAACTCGAGCCACAGCATTGCGCCCGGCAGCGTCACCGCCGCAATGAAGGCGGCGCTGGCAAAATAGGCCGTTTGATATCCGTACCGCAAAATGACGGCGGTCAGGGCCGGGCTTAAAATGGCGCCGGCGATGCCGGAAAAGCTCATGGTCAGCCCGACGATGGTGCCCTGCCCTTTTTTGAACCAGTTGCCGAGCAGCATCGTGATGATGGGCAGATAGATGCCGCAGTCCCCGATGCCCCGCAAAACGCCGAGCAGGTTGAACATCCACACCTCAGTGGCGAACGCCATGAGAATGTATGAGGAGCAGGCGAGCACCCCGCCGCCCGCCACAAGCACTTTCACATGCACCCGCCGCAGCAGCCGCACGGCAATGGGGCTGCACAGCCCCGTGACGATGCCGGTCAGAGTCGCGTGCATGGCGACGGCCCCCCGGCCGACGCCGAGCGCCTGCGAGACCGGCGTGTAAAAGACGCCGTAGGCGTTGTGGGACAGCCCCACTGAGGAGGCCATCATGCCGCAGCAGACAAGCCAAACGCCAATATACTGCCTGCGCGGGCTTGTTTGCGCACCGCTTTTCAGTTTGGCCTTTACCAAGAGGAGCTCCCTTCGCCGCTATTTTAATTTGGAGCCGGGGTATGCGTCCTCCCCCAGCAGCTTCATGAAGGCTTTGACGGGGCCGGAGGGCGGAATGTCGGCCAGCACCGCGACCCCGATGCTCCGGGGCGGAATGGGGGGGTTGAGCGGAACTTCAAAGAGGTCGTCCCCGAGCAGTGCCTCCGTGAACTCTTTGATGACGCAGCAGACGCCAAGCCCCGTGCGGGCAAAGTCCAAAAGCAAATCGTGGCTGCCGAGCTCAATGCCGGGCGAGAGCTGCACCCCCATGCGCAGCAGCGCGGCGTCGACCGCAAGGCGGGAGCTCGACTGCCGCTCGAGCATGATGAGGGGCAGGCCGGCCAGCTCCTCCGGCGTGACGCCGGCTTTGAGCGGCAGGTATTTGAGCCCCGCCACAAAGACGTCGTGCACCTCCATGCAGGGGGTGATGACAAGGCCCTCCTCGTTGCAGGGCATGTTGACAAACGCGACGTCGACGCCGCCGCCCCGCAGCAGCTCCACGGTTTCAGCCGTGGTGCCGTTGCGCACCGAAAGCGCCACGCCCGGGTACTCCCGGGAGAAGCGGCCCAAAAGCGAGAGCAGCACATGCCGGGTGATGGTGTCGCCGGCGCCGATGCGCAGGTCGCCGGCCTGAAGCCGCTCCATGCGCCCCAGCTTCTCCTCGCCGGCGTCAATGAGGGCAATGGCCGCCTGCGCGTGGTGGTAGAGCACCTTGCCCTCGGCCGACAGCTCGACCCCCCGTGCCCGCCGGACAAAGAGCGTAGCCCCCAGCTGCCCTTCGAGCTGCCGGATGGCCTGGCTGACCGCGGGCTGAGAGATGTACAGCGACCGCGCAGCCGACGAAAAGCTGCCCGCGCCCGCCACGGCGAGAAAAATGCGGTATAGCTCCAAGTTCACTCTGGCCATAAGTCCCCCTTATGCTTGGATTGTATGAAAGTCGATACAAATCCACCGTTGACTATAGTATAATATAGAAACACTATAAATGCAAGGTTAATAATCGGTGGTTATCCGTCACCGGGGGAC
>DATMXT010000184.1:0-8211 GCA_035561375.1 Terriglobales bacterium
TCGCACAATGTCAGAACATGAAACAGGGAAGGATGGGAAGTATGTTCAAAAAAAGAAAAAAACTGATGGCATTGGTGATGGGTTTGGGGTTCATTCTAAACCTGGTTGCCTGCGCACCCGGCGGTCAGTCGCAGTCTCCGCCGGCCAGCGCGCAGCAGGCGGAGGGCACGTTTACGGGGACCGCCAAGGGGTTTGGCGGAAACGTTACGGTCAGCGTTACACTGAAGGACGGCGCCATCACGGAGGTGGCGGCGGAGGGACCGGATGAAACGCAAGGGATAGGCAGCAAAGCCATTGATGAGCTGCCTGCCGCCATCGTTAAAGCGGGTTCCGCAGAAGTGGATGGAATAAGCGGCGCAACCTTCACCAGCGATGCTGTCAAGAGCGCAGTGCAAAGTGCCCTCAGCAAGGCGAAGGGCGGCCCGTCGTCCGTCGGATTCACTCCGGGCACATATACCGCTTCGGCGCCGGGCCGGGTTGATCCGATTGTCGTGGAGACGGTGTTCAGCGAGAATGCCATTCTGCAAGTAAAAGTCACTAAACACAACGAAACCCGCAACGTATCCACTCCGGCGATTGAGCGCATTCCGGCCGAGATTGTTGAGAACCAGTCGCTGGCGGTGGATGTGGTGACAAGCTGCACCGTCACCAGCAACGCCATTCTCGCCGCCGTACAGGATTGTGTCAAACAGGCCGGGGGCGATGTGGAAAAGCTTTTGACCCCATTGCCTGAGCCGGTCAAGGCCGATAAAACGATTGAGGCAGATGTGGTCGTCGTGGGCAGCGGTATGTCCGGGTTATGCGCGGCGCTTTCCGCCGCGATTGAAGGCGCGAACGTGGTGGTGTTTGAGCAGCTTTCGGCCGCCGGCGGAAGCGCCGCCCTGTCCGGAGGCTATATGGTCGGCGTCAACACGTCGCTGCACGACAAGGCCGGCATCAAGGACGTCGGCCTTGATGAGGTCCTGCAGTATTGGCAGGCCTTCGACCGGAACAGCACGATGCGCCCGGAGATTTCCCAGGATTGGACCGCAGTGCGCACATTGCTCGAGGAGTCCAGAGATACATTCGACTTTCTGCTGAATAACGGAGTCACCCTGCACGGGCCTGAAATGGATGTCTTTACCAACGCATGGGGAGACCAGTACCGGCATTTCTTCAGCGGAAATCGCGTCGACAGTTCGGATACCCGCGACTCAGGCGGCTCCGAGTACATTGTTCAGCTTGTGGAGAGCCTTAAGGAAAAAGGGGTTGCCATCCTGTATGATTCCAAGGTGTCCGAGCTGCTGGTCGGTGCGGACGGAAAGGTCACCGGCGTCGTTGCCGACACCAAGACCGGAAAAATCACGGCAAATAGCGACGCGGTCATTTTGGCGACGGGCGGATTCAGCCATAACGCCGAGCTGATGAAGCGCCTTGTGCCCAGCATGCCGGAAGAATTCTATGACAATGCCCTGGCCAGTGTGGGCAACACGGGCGAAGGTATCCTCATGGCCGAGAAACTGGGCGCCGCGCTTTATGATGTGGGCGCATGGATGAGCTTTGGCGCCCGCGTCAACGACTCTTTTGCAAAAGAAATGATCAATTTGTATAAATCGCCTCTGATTGTCAATGCATACGGCGAGCGGGCGGCTGTCAATTACAACGCAGTGGTCAGCGCGTATGGCATGCAGATGCTGGATACCTATAATACGACCGGAGCCGCCTATTATATTTACGACAACAAGAGCGCGGCGGCTACGGTTTTGAACGAGAACCTCGACGATGCGAACGTCTACAAGGCGAATACGATTGCCGAGCTGGCTGCTGCAATGAAGCTCGATGCGGCAACGCTGGAAGCCGCCGTCGCGCGCTACAACGGCATGTGCGACGCCGGTGTGGACACGGATTTTGGACAAAAAACACTCACAAAGGTTGAAGTCGGCCCGTTCTATGCCACCTCAATCGAAATATCCTACTACGGGACGTTCGGCGGTGTGAAGACCGACGAAAACGGCCAGATCCTCAAGGCCGACGGCACGGTTATTCCGGGCCTGTACGGCGTTGGAGAAATGGCCAGCGGCAAGTATTTTAATGATATCTATATCCAAGGGGGCATGATGATGCTCACCTCTACCACCGGCAGGACCGCCGGAGCCCATGCCGTGGACACCTACGTCAAATAGTTATCGGGCATTCACAAGCGCAAAGGACGGCTTCCGGCATCCGCCGGTCGCCGTCCTTTATCTTCAAACGTATGAGGTCGTCCCAATTCCTTGAGTTTCTTTGCAGGCAGTCGTAAACACCATAGGACCGCCGTGCAGCGGAAGTCTCATGACGTACTGTCAAATAACCCTTTTGCGGTTTCGATAAACAGCTGGACAGAGGGAGCGGGGTCCTTCTTGTGATACAATCCAAAGGTCCATTCAATATCCGCATTGAGCGGAATTCGTTTCAGGGAAGGAAAATACCCGGAATACTCTTCGGTGGTGAGGAAAATATGGCCGGACAAACATTTATTCGTGATATTGGAGATTTCAAGCTCGGACCGCTCTTCCAAACAGGCGCCGGGGTATTCTCCAAGGACAAGATGTATATTGTGCTTGCGCAGGTAAGTCATGAGCCTCGGATGGTATCTCCTTTCGTAAAGCAATACCTGCTGCCCGCCCAAATCCTCAATATCAAGGTTCGGGTTTTGCGACAGGGGATGCGAGGGTGACAGAAGGCAGGTGAGTTGAGAGGAGTACAGCGGGGTAAAACCGAGCCATTTTGCACGATGAGAAACATATGGATACTCGAAAACATCAATCATTCCCTTGTTGAGGCTTTCAAAGACCAACGCGCTTTGGTTGGGGGTTGGTATCAGCTCTTGCTTAATCTTCGGAAACCGCTTGCTGAATTCCATCGAAATATTGAGGATTACAGAGCGCAGGGGATTTAAGAACACCCCAATGCGCAAGTCATCCTCAACTTTTTCAGTGTGGAGGCTGCGCATCTCGTGAATGCATGCCTCCTGAAGCTCTATGAGCTGCCTGGCCCATTTGAGAAAGCATTGCCCGGCAGGCGTCAGCGTAACACCTTTGACATTTCTCTCAAAAAGCCGCACTCCCATATCCTTCTCGAGGAGGCCAATCTGCTGTCTGAGGGCTTGGACAGAAATGAAGAGCTGTTCGGCGGCCATTGAAAGGCTGCCCTTTTCGGCAACCACCAGAAATGATTTCATCTGTCTGTCATTCATGTGAAAATCACCTCATTTATACAGGACTTGCCCGATTGCAGTAAAGATATGGGTTGAAAAGCGCAAAAACCTTTACACACATCCGACATTTAAAAAGAGCGTGGATAACCGCGAAGCAGGCTGCCCGTTGACAGCCTGTCTTCAAGACAAGGTGTTGAACAGGTATATCCGATATTTT
Source organism: Terriglobales bacterium (assembly GCA_035561375.1). GTDB lineage: Bacteria > Bacillota > Clostridia > Oscillospirales > Feifaniaceae > DATMXT01. The sequence goes on from DATMXT010000184.1 coordinate 3,393, forward strand.
ATGCCAATCTATACTTGCATAGATTCACTTACATAGATTGAAGTGAAATATCTGTGATTTTGGAGGGCCGGTGCACGGACTTGCACTTTAATCGCATCATAACAGGAAACAAATGGTGAGTCAAGCGCAGCTGCTTCATGCTGCCCAATTATCCTGTTCATAAAGAAAATTCCCGGCTGGGAGCGTATCCGGCTCAAGTCTTGGCCCCGACCCATCCGCTTTTTTGCGCATAAATTCCAGTGCAGCCCCGTGGACGCGCCTGCGGATGCCGGATAGACGCCATCCATACCGAGGATTGTAAGTCCGCCTCTTTGCAATATATAAAAATCGGCGTATACGTGTAATCGCCCGCAGGGACAACTGTTGGATGAGCGCAGCCGGTGCGGGTTAGCGCAAAACAGGAGGCCGGCCGCAACATCGCGGCCGGCTTCCTGTTTTTCATGGAAAGGTTCAACAACGCATTTATTCAATTGCTAAGGTTTTCAGCGCCTCTTCCCATAGAGGCTGAGCCTCATGGAAGTTTTCCGGCGGAGTGGACAGCTGGAAGTATAAGTCGTTTGAGCCGGGAAGGTCGACAAAGCGATTTTCGAGCTGACAAATTCGCAATCGTGTATGACAGGCGCTTTACAGCGTCTATTTTTCCGCAATGTCGGGCGGCGGTTTTGGCTCCGGGGCTTTCTGGCTTTCGGCTTTCGCTTCTCCGCCCCTTGTGTACAGGGTCGCCGAGATGAGCGACGTGGCGGGGGAAACCAGCACCAGCCCGATACAGCCGACAAAGGTGTGCAGCACCTCGGCGGCAATGGACTTTGAGTTAAAAATGCTCATCAAAGGCGTCGCCTGGGCCATATAGACCATCATGACGGTGAGGTAGCTGCCCATATAGGCGAGCAGCAGCGTGGCGGTCTGGCTGCCCACGACGGATTTTCCGATGTTGAGCCCCGACCGGATGAGCTCCCCCTTCGTGATGTCTGGCTTGTGCCGGGCGAGCTCGTCCAGAGCGGCCGAGATGTCGACGGCGAGGTCGAGAATGGCCCCGGAGCACGCGAGGTAGACGGCGGCCGTGTACACCCCGGTCAAATCAAGGCTCCCAAACCCGGAATAGAGCAGCGACTCGGACCACTGCATGACCGCCCCGTGGATTTCAAAATAATCCGTAAAGACCATGGACAAGAGACCGGTCGCAAGGGAGCAGACGATGGCGCCGCCGATTGCGGCAAACGCTTTTTTGGTGAGCCCCGCCACCATGACAAGCGTCGTGACCGTGATGCAGCAGCCGACTCCGAGGGCGACAAGCAGCGGCGGGTAGCCCTTAAGCATGAGCGGGATGATGAGCTTCCAGATTGCAAGGAGCGTAAACGCAAAGGAGAGCAGCGTCCTCACGCCGGTAAAGCCCGAAAAAGCGATGAGCAAGACCGCAAAGAGGCCGATGAGCAGCAGCTCTTTTCCGACGCGGTAGTGTTCGACCATGTTGACAAACCGAATGCTGCCGTCCGCCTTGTTTTCGACGATGACAAAGGCGACGTCGCCCGGCTCAAACAGCTTGTCGATGTCCAGTTTCCCGATGAGCAGATTGATGGCCTGCGCTTTTTCGCCCTTGTGCGCCCCGCTTAAGAGCTCGACGGCGCAGCGCTGGTCCCCCTGCCGGATGATGCCGTTGGTATAGACCGATGAGTTGTCCACCTCGAGCACCCGGGCCTTCGCGCCCTCGGAATTGACGTAGATTTGGCGCGCAAAGCCGGTGGGCAGGAGGAGTAAGAACGCGATTGCCGCCAGAAAAAGCAGCGTGAAAACAGTTTCCTTTTTTCGATAATTCAGTATCATAGGCATTCTCAATTCTGGCAAAACAAAGGGAGCGGCCTTCCGGCGTATTTTCTCCGGAAGGCTCTCCCCTTGTGAAGGCGGCGGAGGACCTCCGCCGCCTGCTGCCGGTTGTTACGCGATTTCGCAGATATCGCAGAGCTTATTAAACACGTCGGTGTTGTCGTAATAGCCGTTGAAGAGGTCGGCACCCGTGCCGTACGCGTATACCGGCACCGGAACGCCGGTGTGGGCGTAAGAGGTCCAGCCGATGCCGGCCTTGTTGTTGACGAGGTGGGTGATGGTCACGGACAGCGGGTTATACGTGCCGTAGAGCAGCGCGTTTTCCTCGGTCTCCTCGCGGTTTGCGACGGGGAGCATCGCCTGCGCAAAGCCCGCTTCGAGCTTTTCAACTTCATAGGCGGTGAGCACGAGGGGGTCGGCCTTGTCGGCCTCGGCGTCGCCGGAGGGCAGTTTTAATCCGAAGTTTGCGGTGATGTCGGGCATGACGTCCCCGAAGGTGAGGGCGGGGTTGGCCTTCAGCTTCTCGCTGACAAGCGTGTCGAACTCGACATAGGACATTTTCTGGCTCTTCATGATGTCAAAGGCCGTGTTGTAGCCCGTCGACGCGTAGCCGATGGTCATGCCGCCGGTCTCGTGGTCGCCGGTGACAATGATGAGGGTTTCGTCCGGGTGCTTTTTGGCAAAGTCGTAGGCGACCTGAACCGCGGCCTCGAAGTCGATGACCTCTTCAATCGTGGTCATGGCGTCGTTGGCGTGGCAGGACCAATCGATTTTGCCGCCCTCGGCCATGAGGAAGAAGCCCTTCTCGTTGTCGAGCACCTGGGTGCCCTTTTTCACGAGGTCGGCGAGCGAGATGTCGCTTGCGGTCTGGTCGATGGCATAGGGCATGGAGCCGCTGTCCTGAAGCCGCGGGGAGATGGCATAGCACTTTCCGGTGGAGGCGCCGAGGGCGGCAATCTCCTGCGCGGTGCGGGCGATTGTGTAGCCCTTTTGCTTTAAGACCTCATAGGCGTCCGGCTGGTCCTTGTTGTCCCCTGTGGGCTTGCTGAGCTCGCCGCCCGCAAAGTAGTCAAAGCCGGAGTCGGCCATCTGCATCGCAATCCCGTAGTAATCGTTGCGGCTTTCGACGTGCGCGTAATAGGCGGCCGGCGTCGCGTGGTTGATGGTGACGGTGGAGACAACTCCGATTTTCATGCCCTTGTCTTTCAGGAGCTCCGCGATGTTGGTGACCGGCGTGGATTTGTCGACCGCCATGCCGATGACGCCGCTGTGGGTTTTATAGCCGGTGGACATCGAGGTCGCGGTTGAGGCCGAGTCCGGGCAAAACGACGTGGAGTCCTGCGTGGTCGCCATTCCGCAGGCCGGGAAGTCCGCAAACAAAAGGTTTTTGGTCGCGACCTCTCCGCTCACGTTGTCCCCGTTAAAGACCTGCGCGGAGTTGACCTGCACCGCGCTCATGCCGTCGCCGATGAGCATGAATATGTACTTGGGGGATTTGGCCTCTTCGTTCGATACGCCGGTTGGGGCCGCATCGCCCTGTCCGGCCGGGGGCGTCGCCGTCTCTTTGGGCGCGCAACCGGCAAAAACGGACGCTGCCATCAGGGCGCAAAGCAGCAGGGAAACAAGTCTCTTTTTCATACACTCCTCCAATTAAATTGCTCATTTTTACCCACATAGACTGCGCATATCAATATACAGCATAGTGGGGAGGCGAGGTCATACGCTATCATGATTGCGAAAAATCCAGGTTAATTTTCTGTATAAATTTGGGTCATGAGGGCGACTTTTCCCCTGCCGGCGAAAATATATTTTTGAAAGGCCTTGACAGGGAATGCGTCCTGTGCTTTAATGTGAATGAACAAAAAAATGTTCATTCACATTGTGAGGCAAGGAAGTGCGAGCGATTGAAGGACATTAGGGCGCAGCTGTATTCCTGCGGCAAGGAGCTCTTTTCCGCACGGGGGTTTAAGGAGACCGGCGTCTCCGAAATCGCAAGGGCCGCGGGCATCGGAACCGGCACCTTCTACAATTACTATTCCTCGAAAGAGGACCTGTTCATGGCCATTTACCTCGAGGAAAACGAGAAGCTCAAAAAGCGCATCATGCGGCGGCTCGACCCGGAGCAGGAGCCGCTCCTTGTCATCAAAGAGCTCATGCGGCTCAATCTTGAGGGCATGAAGTCAAACCCGATTTTGAGGGAGTGGTACAACAAGGAGGTGTTTGGGAAAATCGAGCAGCGCTACCGCGAGGAAAAGGGTACCCGACATCTCGACTTTCTGTATGACGATTTTCTCAAAATCCTCGCGAAATGGCAGGTGCAGGGGAAAATGCGCAGCGACATCGACCGGGAGATGATCATGGCCATTTTTACGGCCATTCTCACAATTGAAACCCACAAGGAGGAGGTAGGCCTCGAGTTTTTTCCCAAACTCGTCGAGTATCTCACCGAGTTCACGATAAAAGGTCTGGCACAGACAGCAGGCGCAACCGGCGCGGCTGAGGCATCCGGCACGGCTGAGGCATCCGGCACATCCGACAAAATTGAATTTACAGGCGAAAGCGAGGATACCCTATGAAAAAATTCCTGAAAGTCATACTCATTTTACTTGTCGCAATCGGGCTCATTCTGGCGGGCACGGCCATTTTCTTCTCCCGGGGGCTTGACGCGGGGCGCAAGGTGGAAATTTCCCCCGTCGACCCCACTGCCCTGAGCGACGGCACCTATACCGGCACCTACACAAACGGGCGGTGGGCCAACGAGCTTGCGGTCACGGTGCAGGGGGGCAAAATCACGGATATCGAAGTGGTGAAAGACGTCCAGTTCGGGACGGCCGAGGTCTCTGATGAGGTTTTCCGCCGGGTCATTGAAGCGCAAAACGTGACGATTGACGTGGTGGCGCAGGCCACGGTGACCACGAAGGCCTATTTGAAATCCATTGAAAACGCGCTGACGAAATAGCTTGACGAAATAGTTTGAGGAGACGCGACATGAAAACAC
>DATMXT010000185.1:0-11570 GCA_035561375.1 Terriglobales bacterium
GTTTTAAACCATCCCCGCCGCGAGGTGTTTCCAAGTTGAAAGAGCTTAGAGTCGGCAAAAACGACGCCGGACAGCGGCTGGACAAATTTCTGACCAAGGCGTATCCGGCGCTCCCCCCCTCTCTCATGTACAAGTATATCCGCACCAAGCGCATTAAGCTCGAGGGGGCGCGCACGACGGCCGAATACCGGCTTTGCGAGGGCGACGTCCTGCAGCTCTATATCAACGACGAGCTGCTCGAGGGGCGCGAGGAGGACAAAGCGGTCAAAAGCCTCTCCCCGCGGCTCGCCGTCGTCTACGAGGACGGCAACATCCTCATTGCCGACAAGCCCGCGGGCATGCTCGTCCACAGCGACGACGCCGAGAGCTACAACACCCTCATCAACCACATCAAGGCCTATCTGTTTCAAAAAGGCGAATACGACCCCGAAAATGAGCGCAGCTTCGCGCCGGCCCTTTGCAACCGCATTGACCGCAACACGGCGGGCCTTTGCGTCGCCGCGAAAAACGCCGGGTCGCTGCGCGAAATGAACGAGATTATCAAGGGGCGGCTCATGAAAAAGACCTATCTCGCGCTTGTGACGGGCTGTCCAAATCCCTCTTCGGCGACCCTGACGGCCTGGCTCTCCCGCGATATGGACGAAAAAAGAGTCTCGGTCTTTGACAGGCCGGGGAAAGACCGGCTCCAGATTATCACGAAATACCGGACGCTGCGCTGCAGGGGCGGCGTCTCCCTGCTTGAAATAGACCTTGTGACCGGCCGTACGCACCAGATAAGGGCCCACATGGCCCACATAGGGCATCCGCTTGTCGGGGACGGAAAGTACGGAAAAACGGGCTCCAAGGGCGCCACAGGGCAGGCGCTTTGCGCCCACAGGCTCCGGTTTGAGCTGGAGGATTTTCGAGGAATCCTGAGTTATCTGGATAAAAAGGAGTTTTTTTCGAGCCAGACAAAGATTTTCGATGATTTTTTGCAAAATCCTTGACATTTCGGTCAATAAAACCTATGATATATGAGCTTTGTATTTTACGCGTGAAGGGTGGAAGGATAAGAGAATGACACAAAGCAATATCATTGAGCTTGTCAAGGTCTCCAAGAGCTTTGACGGTGATATTGTGTTGAATAATATAGACCTGAGCATAAAAGACGGAGAATTCATGACGCTGCTTGGCCCATCAGGCTGCGGGAAGACGACTACGCTGAGGATCATCGGCGGGTTTATCTACCCCGACACCGGCAGCGTTTTTTTCGAGGGCAAAAATATCACGTCCCTGCCTCCGTATAAACGCAATCTCAACACCGTCTTCCAAAGATACGCGCTCTTTCCGTTTTTGAACATCTACGACAACGTGGCTTTCGGGCTGCGGGTCAGAAAGCTCGACGAGAAGGTCATTCGCGCCAAAGTCATGGAGATGCTCGAGCTCGTCAACTTAAACGGATTTGAAAAGCGCGGCGTCACGGCCCTGTCGGGCGGCCAGCAGCAGCGGGTCGCCATCGCCCGCGCCCTTGTCAACGAGCCCGAGGTGCTGCTCTTAGACGAGCCGTTGGGCGCCCTTGACTTAAAGCTTCGCAAAGACATGCAAATTGAGCTCAAGCGCATTCAGCAGCAGGCCGACATCACCTTCCTCTACGTCACCCACGACCAGGAGGAGGCCCTGACCATGTCCGACACCATCGTGGTCATGAACAGGGGCAACATTCAGCAGATAGGTTCCCCGCAGGACGTCTACAATGAGCCGCGCAACGCCTTTGTCGCCGACTTCATCGGTGAGAGCAACATTTTGGACGGCGTCATGCTCGAGGACTACAAGGTGCGCTTTGCCGGGCGGGTCCACACCTGCGTCGACCGCGGGTTTGCCAAGGACGAGCCCATTGAAGTCGTCATCCGGCCGGAGGATTTGAAGCTCTGCCCGCCCGGCGAGGGCAGCATTGACGGCGTCGTCGAGTCCTGCACGTTCAAGGGCGTCCACTATGAGATCATGGTCGTGCAGGACGACTTCACCTGGATGGTCCACTCGACCCAGTCGGCCGCGCCCGGCCAGCACCTGAGCCTTGGCCTGACCCCCGACGACATACACATCATGAAAGAGTTCGAAAACGACGACGCCTACCCCGACGACCCCGTGGAGGATGTCCCTCCGGAGGACGAAGAGTGAGGCGCTCGGGGTTTGCGTACCCCTACGCCGTTTACGCTTTCACATTTTTTCTCGCTCCCCTGCTGCTCGTCTTCTTTTACAGCGTCACGGTGGCGGCGCCCGGCGGTGGACTGTCTTTGACCCTTTCGAACTACGTGAGATTTTTCGATTTCTCGGAGCCGCAGTACATGAAGGTGCTCTTCAGCTCCTTTCGCATCGCGCTTGTCGCCACCGCCGTCTGTCTGCTGCTCGGCTACCCCACGGCCTACATCCTCTCGAGGCTTCAGCCCCGGTGGCGCAACTTCCTGTCGCTTTTGTTCATTTTGCCCATGTGGATGAACTTTTTGCTGCGCACTTACTCCTGGATGTCGCTGCTTGAAAACAACGGCATCATCAACACGGCTTTGAAGTCGCTGGGGTTTGCGCCGCTCTCCATCATGTACACCGAAAAAGCCATTGTGCTCGGCATGGTCTACAACTTCCTGCCCTTTATGATTTTGCCGATTTACAATATGCTGGTCAAGCTCGACACCAGCCTGCTGGACGCCTCAAGCGACCTCGGCGCCTCCCCCGCCCGCACCTTCGTCAAAGTCACGCTGCCCCTCACGATGCCCGGCATCCTGTCCGGCATCAACATGGTCTTCATGCCGTCGGTGACGACTTTTGTCATCTCGCGCCTCTTAGGCGGCACCTCGACGGTGCTGATCGGCGACCTCATTGAAAAACAGTTCAAGCTCGTCGACGACAAGGGATTTGGCTCGGCCATGTCGGTCATCATCATGATTTTCGTCTTCGGCATCATGCTGCTGACAAACCGGAACAAGGGCGACGAGGAAGGGGGCGTGATGCTGTGAACACCAAACGCCTCTGGCGCGGGGTCTCGGGCGTCTACGCCGCCCTCATCTTTGTCTTTTTGTACGCCCCCATCGCCGTGCTCATCGCCCTCTCCTTCAACGAGTCCAAGCTGCGCAACAGCTGGGGCGGGTTCTCGCTCAAATGGTACGCCTCGCTCTTCCAAAACGACCGCATCATACAGGCGCTCGGAAATACCCTCCTCATCTCCTTTTCGGCGGCCCTCGCCGCGACTGTCATCGGCACCCTGGCCGCCATCGCCCTGCACAACATGAAAAACGGGGCGGCCCGCACCCTGCTGCTCGACGTCACCTATATCCCGATGCTCAACCCCGACATCGTGACCGGCGTCGCCCTGCTGCTGCTCTTCACTTTTGCCGGAATCACGCTGGGATTTGGCACGCTGCTTTTGGCCCACATCGCCTTCAACATCCCCTATGTGGTGCTCTCGGTGCTGCCAAAACTTAAACAGCTGAGCCCCTATACGATGGACGCCGCCATGGACCTCGGAATGCGGCCGGTGGGAGCGCTGTGGAAAGTCATCATCCCCCAGATTTTCCCCGGCATGATGACGGGATTTCTCCTCGCTCTGACCATGTCCATTGACGATTTCGCAATTTCCTTCTTCACGACGGGCCCCGGCGTTTCGACGCTCTCAATAGAAATTTACTCCATGACCCGCCGCGGCATCAACCCGCAAATCAACGCGCTCTCCACCCTCATGTTCGTCGTCGTCCTTGCCATGCTCATCTTCGTCAACTTCCGCTCGGACAAGGACAACGGGCAGATGATCAACATCGGCTAAAACGGTTAAAATGAGTACGACTCGGTTAGAAAGGAATGTATGAATTGAAAAAACTGCTTGCAAGTGTCTGTGCCCTCATGCTGCTGTTCGCCGGCTGCGCCAGCAATAAAAACGATGAAGTCGTCAAGGTCTACAACTGGGGCGACTACGTCGCGCCCGGCGTCGTGGAGAAATTTGAGCAGGAGACCGGAATCAAAGTCGTGTACGACACCTTTGAGACCAACGAGGACATGTACCTCAAAATCAAGAACTCGACCGGCTACACCTACGACGTCGTCATTCCTTCCGACTATATGATCTCCAAGATGAAGGCCGAGGATATGTTGGCCGAAATCGACTTCGCCAATGTGCCGAATGCGGCCGGCATCGACCCGAAATTTAAAGGGCTCGACTATGACCCGGACAACAAGTACACCGTGCCCTATATGTGGGGAACCGTGTGTCTCGCCTACGCGCCGGAGCTTGTCAGCGACCCCGTCGACTCCTGGAGCATCCTTTGGAACTCCAAATATGAAAAGCAGATTTTCATGATGAACTCGGAGCGCGACTCCATCGGCGTCGCCCTGAAGCTGCTTGGATATTCCCTGAACACAACGAACCTTGATGAGCTCGAAGCCGCCAAGCAGAAGCTCATTGAGCAAAAGCCGCTGGTCTTGGCACTGACCGGCGACAACATAAAAGACCTGCTCATCGGCCGCGAGGGCGCCATAGGCGTTCTCTGGTCCTGCGACATCGGCATCATCAAAGAGCAGGACGAGACCATTCAGTACGCCCTGCCCAAGGAGGGCACCAACGTCTGGTTTGACGCCGCCGTCATTTTGAAGAACGCCGAGAACAAGGAGAATGGCGAGAAGTTCATCGACTTCCTGTGCCGGCCCGACATCGCCCTTGAAAACGCCGACTATATGGCCTCCTGCTCGCCGGTGGACGAAGCCGCCGCGCAGCAGGACGAGAGCATCACGAACAACCCCATCACAAATCCCACGGCCGAGGACATGAAAAATATGGAGATATTCCTGCCCATGGGCGATCTGGCCGCGACCTATGAGAAAATCTGGAGCGACGTCTCCGCAAGCTGAGGATAAGACAACATAAAGCCCGGGAAGAAATTCTTCTTCCCGGGCTTTTTTGTGCAATAAAAAGTTAAAACCGCGTCGGCTTCAGGGTCCAGCACTGGAGGCGGGTCTGCCGGAAAATCTCCTCGCCCTCAAAGTTTTCGTCAAAGAGCACCGAGCTCGTGAATTTGAAGCTGTCGTCGACGTGGCTTGCCGCCGCAAGCTCCTTTGCCCTGGTCAGCGCCACCGTCTCCCCGCCCTCGCGCAGGGCGCGCAGCATGGTGGCCAGCATGTCGAGCGGATTTATAAAGTTATCCCCCACCCGGCAGAGGGTTTTGAGCTGCTTGTAGCCGAGCGCGAGGTCGTGCTGCGCGTAGGCCGCCTGCGCAAGGTCCGCCACCGGGACGGTCTCGGTGTTGAAGACTGACGGGGTGTCCTCCTCGGGGCCCCAGAGCAGCTCGGGGGTCAGGGCCCTGCCCGTGAGCGCCCTTGCGCAAAGTGAGAAAATTTCGCTTGCCGACAGCCATTCGCCGGCGACCTCGGCATAAGAGGCCTTGCCGTCAAATGCGGCGGCATAGGCCTTTAAGTCCTCCACTGTGATGGGGCGGACACGGCGCTTTTCATACCCCGCCGCCTGCGAGACCGTGATGTACTCTGCCCCGTCCTTTAAAGTGTACAGAATGAAGTCCCGCAGCATGCCGATGTATTTGCTCTGCTCGCCGAGGGCCCGAAGCGGCGCGGGGTTTAAGACGCGCGGGTTGACGCCGTGGGCAAAGGGGCGGTCCCACAAAAGCTGGGTACAGTACTCGGTCGGGTGGTCGTAGGTGCTGACAAAAGAGATGTCCCCCCGCCGGTCGCGCGCCTCGTAGTCGGCGATGTACTGAGACAGGGCGCCGTCCCGGTGCTGGAGGCGGATGATGTTGTCCTTCATGCGGGTGAGGCAGAGGACGCCGCCGTACCAGAAGGGCTGCTCATCCATGTTGATGATCTGGTGGGCGTCGAGGTAGGTCGTCACCCCCCACTTTCGCATGGCGGGAAAGACCTGCGGCGCCCAGGCGTAGCTCGCCTGTCCGTAACTTGTCTGATGCTGGCCCGTGAGCTCTGACACTTTCATAAAGCCGGGATATTCTCTGCGGTCAAACTCGGCGGCGCCTGCGGCAAACCCAAAGCCGTTTAAATACTCCGAGGGCATGGGGTGGACGCTGTGGAGAGTGGAGTGAAAGGCCATTTCGTGGTTTGGCAGCAGGCGCAAAATGTCAGAGCGGCCGCGGATTTGCAGCGTTTCAAGTTTTTTCGTGACGAACTTGACGGTGGCTCTGATTCCGAGCCCGTCGAGCATGTCGAGGACTTCTTTAAAGGCGCCGTCGGCCTGCGGCGTGACGTAGTCCTCCACATCAAACCAGAGTAGAATTTTCGTTTGCATCGTCAACCTCCCAGTAAGTACAGCACACCGATACCGACCAACATACCGATGAGCGAATTCTTTGTGTACCGGCCGGCGAGAAAGGCCATAGCGCCGGCGGCGAGATACGGGTTTTGCAGCGGCGGCAGCAGCGTCCCCGAAGGGGCCACGAGTTCGGGCACGACAATCGACACGATGACGGTCGGCGCAATATAAGAGAGAAAGGCCCTCCCCCGCTCACTTGGCTGAAAGCGCTCGCCGAGCAGTACCGGTAGCGCGCGAATGCCGTAAGTGACGGCGGCGCCGCCCAAAATGACGGCCCAGAGCACCGGAGCCGTCATACCCTATCCCCCCGCGGCTGGGCCAGGACGCCCGTCAGACTTCCGGCAAAGCAGCCGGCAATGATGTAGGTCTTGCCGGGGATGAGCAGATAGCAGATGACGGCCGTGACGGCGGCAACAAGGGCCGCGACGACGGTCGGCTTTGTTTTAATCTGCGGGGCCACCATGGCGGCGAAAGTCGCCGGAAAGGCGAAGGACAGCAGGGCCGCCACCCGCTCCGGCAGGATGGCGCCAAACTGGAACCCGGCGACGCAGGAGCAAATCCAGAATATGTAGATACAGAGCGACGCCCCCATGTACCGGCCGGCCGAGGGGGCCGTCTCCCCAAGAGAGCCGTAGTAAGTGACAAAGGACTCGTCGGTGAGGAAAAAAGCACCGGCAAGCCTTTGACGCAATGAAAAGTGGTCTTTCACCCGCTCGTTTAAGGCGGTGGAGAGTAGCAGCATGCGCAGATTCACAATGCCGATGGTCGCGACGGTCGACAGGGGCCCCGCGCCGCCGTAAAGGACGTTTGCGGCCATGAACTGCGAGGAGCCGGCGAAAATCATGAGCGACATGGCCGCGACCGACCACAGCGGGAAGCCAAAGCGCCGCGAGGTCATGCCGTATACGGCCCCGAAGACCGCGGCGCTGACGGCGAGGGGCAGGATGTCGGCAGCGCCGTGCCAGAAGCTCTTTGCCTCGGATTTCATTGATTGTCCTCCCTCGTCTATGTTATAATACAATTCGGAGGTGAGAGTCTTGCCAAAGTACAGCCCGGAGCCGGAGCACGGCGCCATCAGCGAGCCCTATGTGGCCATGACCTATCTGCTCTATGTGCTCGAAGCCATGGGCGGACACGCGACGCGGGCCGAGCTCGACGCCGTGACGGCGGCGGCCGGCCGCCTCAACTACTTTCTGGCCGCCTCCTCGCTCGCCTCACTCCAGCGCACCATGCATGTGGACCTCTGCCAGCTCCCCGGCAAAGAGAATTTCTACGCCATCACGTCGCTTGGCCGCGAGTGCCTCGAGGCCCTGGGGGGCGACCTGAACCCGGAAATCCGCAAGCGCATTGACGCCGCGGCAAAAGAATATAAGGTGTAAAAAGAGGGGCCGTGACAAAAGCCGAGCCCCTCTTTTTTTACGGCGCTCTCAGCGTTTGCGGAAGGCCGCCCAGACGGGGCCGGCCAGCATGACCGAGCTGTAAAAGCCGGCCGTGATTCCGATGATGAGGGGAAAGGCGAAAGCCCTGACCGAAGTCACGCCGAGCACATAGAGGGTCACAACCGTCAGCAGGGTTGTGATGGTCGTGCCGATGGAGCGCATCATGGTCTGGGAGATGGAGAGGTCGACGATGGACTCAAAGGGCATTTTCGCGTAGAGCTTTTTATTCTCTCGAATGCGGTCGAAAATGACGATTGTGGCGTTGATGGAGTAGCCCACAATGGTCAAAATGGCCGCGATAACTCCGGTATTGATGGGAATTTGGAAGAGGGTGTAGACGGTCAGCAGGACGAGCACGTCGTGCATGAGCATGATGACGGCCACAAAGCCGCTCCTGAGCTCAAAGCGGATGGCAATGTAGATGAGCATTAAAAGCGTTGTGATGGCGACTGAAATCATGGCCTTGCGGGTCAGCTCATTCCCCACCGTCGCCGAGATGTTCTGTATGGACTGCCGGTCGTCCGCCGTGATGCCGAGGGAGGACTCGAGCGCCGCAAAGAGCGCGGCTCTGTCCTCGGCCGTCAGCTCCCTCATTTTGAGGATGGCGACTGTGCCGTCCCCCGACTTTTGAACGGACGGGCGGGAGCCGACGGCCTCCTCGACGACGGAGGCGATCTCGTCCATCTTCTCCCGGTCAAGCGCCTCGCCGGCGTCGAGCGTGAGCTTTGTGCCGCCCGTGAAGTCGACGTCAAGCGCAAAGCCCTGAATGAAGAGGGAGCCCATGCCGACGGCCAGGATCGCGATGGCGCAGGTCAAAAACACCGTGCGCTTGGCGACAAAGCCGAACTTCGGCTCAGTGAGCGGCTTCTCCTCGGGCTTTACGCCAAAGAGCGACAGTTTGGTGGCGCCAAACTCCACAAGGCCGTTTAACAGGATGTGGGAGACGACGATGGCCGTGAACATGGAGGCGACAACGCCGATGAGCAGCGTATTGGCAAAGCTGACAATGAGGCCGGAGCCGAGAAATTTGAGCACAAGGCCCGCGATGATGGTGGTCACATTGGAGTCCACGATGGCGGCGGTGGCCCGGGTAAAGCCGGCTTTGACGGCGGAGCGCGCCGTCTTCCCAAACCGCAGCTCCTCTTTGATGCGCTCAAAGATGACGACGTTGGCGTCGACCGCCATGCCGATGGAGAGGATGATGCCGGCGATGCCGGGCAGCGAGAGGTTGATGTGCATCACGGACAGCGTGAGCCCCACGAGCAGCATATAGAAGACGAGGGCGACGTCGGCGACAAATCCCGGCAGCCGATAGAACACCAGCATGTAGAGCATGACGAGCGCAAGACCTATGGCGCCCGCAAAAAGCCCCGTACTCAGAGACTGCTCGCCCAAGGTCGGCCCGATGGAGCTCGAATCGATCAAATCGAGCGCAAAGGGCAGCCGGCCGGCCGAAATGACGTGGGAGAGCCATTTGACGCTCTCCTCGGTGAAATGCCCCTCAATGATGAACTCGTCGGAGTTGATGGCGGAGTTCACCGAGGGAGAGGACTGCACTTCCCCGTCGAGCACGATGAGGATGTAGTTTTGCTGCGCGTCGAGCTTCGCCTGCGCCGACATGCGGGCGGTGGCCTCGTAGAAGGCCTTTTGGCCGGCGTCAGTCAGGGTGACCCTGACAAAATACTCGTCGGCGCCGTTTTGGCTCGTCTTGCCGTACTGCGGCGTCGCCGAGAGGATGTCGGCGCCCGACAGGATGGTGACCCCGTCGCTGTCAATGAGGGTGAGTTCGGCCGTGGAGCCGAGTTTCGCCTCGGCCTCGGCCGGGTCGCCGACCGAGGGAATTTCAATTGTGACGCGGTCGGCGCCCATTTTGGAGAGCGTGGCCTCGGGATAGCCGAGACTGTCGAGCCGGCCCTGAAGCAGCTGCATGACGGTCGCCATGCCGTTTGCCAGCTCCTGCGGCCCAATGTTCTGCGAATCTCTGACCTCATAGGTCATGTAGGAGCCGCCGACCAGGTCAAGCCCGAGCCGGATGCCGTTTTTCGTGTCGGTCACGGCCGGGATGCCAAGCTCCGAAACGCCCTGAAAACAGGCGAAGGCCATGGCCGCCATGAGGAGGAGGGTAACCGCAAACCAGAGTTTTGACTTTTTCATACGCGCTACTAAGCTCTTTTCGTTTTAGACGTTAATTTCACTTGCGACATCCCCTGCAAGCCAAGGGGCGACGGCGGGGCGCAGGGTCTCTTCCACAAATTCCTCGACCTGTCCCTGCGCCCTTCCGATGTAGAGCGCGGGGTCGAGCAGTTTTTGCGCTTCTTCCTTTGCGAGGCCAAAGACGGGGTCGGCGACAATCCGGTCAAGCAGGTCGTTTTCTCTGCCCTCAAGCTTGACGGCGGCCCCCGCCGCCTGCGAGTGGACGCGGATGCGCTCGTGCAGCGCCTGCCGGTCGCCGCCGCGCTTGACGCAGTTCATCAAAATGTTCTCGGTCGCCATGAAGGGCAGCTCGGCCGCGAGCCTGCGCCCTATGATGGCCGGGTATATGACAAGGCCCGAGACGACGTTTAAGTAGAGCGCCAAAATGGCGTCGACGGCGAGAAAGGCCTCCGGAATTGCGATGCGGCGGTTTGCCGAATCGTCAAGCGAGCGCTCGAGCCACTGGACCGAGGCCGTCAGCGCCGGATTCCCGGCGTTTGAAATGACATACCGCGCAAGCGAGCAAATGCGCTCGCAGCGCATCGGATTGCGCTTGTAGGCCATGGCCGAGGAGCCGATCTGGCCTTTCTCAAAGGGCTCTTCCATCTCCTTGAAGCTCTGGAGCAGCCGCATATCATTGCCAAACTTCGAGGCCGACTGCGCAATGCCCGAAAGGGTGGCCAGCACCGCGGCGTCGACCTTGCGGGAATAGGTCTGCCCCGAGACCGGGACAACTTTGGTAAAGCCCATCTCGGCCGCAATGAGCCGGTCGAGCTCCTTCACTTTCTCCTCGTCGCCCTCAAAGAGCTCCATGAAGCTGGCCTGCGTGCCGGTCGTGCCCTTGGAGCCGAGCAGCGCAAGGGAGTCTATGCGGTGACTGAGCTCCTCGAGGTCGAGCAGCAGCTCATAGGCCCACATGGCGGCCCGTTTGCCGACCGTCGTCGGCTGGGCGGGCTGCAGGTGTGTATAGGCGAGGGCCGGCAGCGCACGGTGTTCCATCGCAAAGTCGCCGAGCTTTTCAAGTACGGCACAGAGCTTTGCGCGAATGAGGACAAGGCCCTCTCTCATTAACAGGATATCGGTGTTGTCGCCGACATAGCAGGAGGTGGCGCCGAGGTGGATGATGCCGGCCGCCCCCGGGCACTGCCTGCCGTATACCCGCACGTGGGCCATGACGTCGTGCCGCGTGAGCTTCTCCTCGGCGGCGGCCGCCTCAATGTCGACGTCGTCGATGTGGGCCGCAAGCTCCTCAATTTGCGCCTTTGTCACCGGGAGGCCCAGCTCGTTTTCAGCCCGCGCCAGGGCGACCCAGAGCCTGCGCCAGGTCGTGAATTTGCGCCGCTCCGAAAAGAGCTCGCACATCTCCTTTGAGGCGTACCGGCCGCACAGGGGGGAGCGGTACTCGCTGTACTTGTCGTTCATATCACAATCTCCGTCTGAGGCATTCTGCCATCTGAAAGCGCGGCGCCGATGGCGGTGGAATAGCGCGCGTTTTCCGGCAGAATGAAGTCGATGGCAAACATTTTGCCAAGCTCATCAAAGAGCATTCGAGCCTGCGGAATTTCGGCCACGTTGCCGGTCAGCACCACCTTGTCCTCATTGTAGCTGCGCACGGCGAAAATGGCCAGCATGCCGATGGTCTG